>JBAXOF010000018.1:0-28034 GCA_037133375.1 Verrucomicrobiota bacterium
GCGGCAGCGATGATTTCAGCGGCAGCATCTCGCAAACATTCAGCACAATTCCAGGACAAACGTATGTGCTTGCATTGGATATGGGAATCGTTTCCGAGATAGTCGGGAGCAAACAACGCCTACAGGTTACCGTCAGAGGTGCAACCCTTCTGCTATTCCAACGGGAGGAGATCATCTCCCCCGGCGCGTTCATCTTCTGGGTTCCGAAAAGCTATACTTTCATTGCCGACAGCGCGGCGACGACGCTGACTCTGAGTGACGCTTCGTC
Source organism: Verrucomicrobiota bacterium (assembly GCA_037133375.1). Taxonomy (GTDB): domain Bacteria; phylum Verrucomicrobiota; class Verrucomicrobiia; order Verrucomicrobiales; family Akkermansiaceae; genus Luteolibacter. The sequence goes on from JBAXOF010000018.1 coordinate 269, forward strand.
ATCCCTGTCCCAGAGTCAGGCTAGGGACACGGACTTGTTACTCGACAACGTGCAGGTGACCGCAGCTGTGGCTCTGACGGTTAACGCGTCCCTGGCTGGCGGGGTGAACGTGGCGGCAAGCCCGCCGGATGTGAACGGCAATGGTGATGGTGTGACAGGGTTCACCCGTCACTACTGTCATGGCACAACGGTGACGCTTACGACTCCAGCCACCCTGGGAACCTACCTGTTTGTTGAATGGCAGGAGAACGGTGTGACTTACGCGACAACCCCAACCGCCGCCGTATCTATCAACACCGATAGCGCTCTCACAGCGGTTTATGCGCTTGACGCCACCCCGGTGGCACATGCGGACGCATACGCGACCTGCGAGAACGTAACGCGGGTCGTGCCAGCCCCCGGAGTGCTCGCCAATGACTTTGATCCCATATCCCAGCCACTGACAGCGGTGCTGGATCAGGAGCCTGCTCACGGCACACTCTCCCTGAATGCGGATGGTGGTTTTGGTTACACGCCGAACCCGGATTTTAGCGGAACAGATTCTTTCACCTATCACGCCAGTAATGGCACGGCATCTTCCGGCCCGGTTGCGGCTTCTATCGTAATTAACCCAGTAGGCCCCTTCACCAATGGCGGTTTCGAACTTGGAATTCCTGCCGATTTTGGCTCGCTTGACGGATGGACGGTCAGCGGCAATCCCGGCAATCAACCTGTTGGTTTTACCAGCACTGGCCCCGGGATTGTGCCGGTTTATTCACCGAGTGAAGGTGCTCGGATGGCTGTCTTCAGCAGCGGCAGCGATGATTTCAGCGGCAGCATCTCGCAAACATTCAGCACAATTCCAGGGCAGACCTATGTGCTTGCATTGGATATGGGGATTGTCTCAGGCACGGCTGGGCGTAAACAACGCCTGCAGGTTGACGTTGATGGCGCAACGCCTCTGTTATCGCAACAGGAAGAGATCACCTCTCCCGGCGAGTTCACCTTCTGGGTTCCGAAAAGTTATACTTTCACTGCCGACACCGCGGCGACGACGTTGACTCTGAGCGACGCTTCGTCTTCCCTGCTCCTGATTCAGGTTAGGGACACTGATTTATTGCTCGATAACGTGCAGGTATATCCGCGGTACGGTTTCAGCCATTGGATGAGTAGCTTGGATCTCACCGCCAGTCCAGGAACTGACTCTGACGGAGACTTCATCAGCAACGCTGTTGAATTCGTTATCGGAGGCAATCCCGTGAATTCCATGGATATCAACCTACTGCCTACTGTTTCCCTGGTCACTGCTGATCTGATGAGCAATTCGACCAACACGGACTACCTGCTCTTTACCTATCGCCGGACTAACATGGCGAAGATTGATCCGTCGACGACCATCAAAGTCGAGTGGGCCACCGACCTTTTGGGATCGTGGGAGGACGCCGGCGGAACGGCGGGAGTTGTGATACGCGAAGAAATCGGCGCGACCGGCGTAGGTATGGATTTGGTCGAGGTATATATTCCTCGCTTATTATCGCCTACGGGTAATCTGTTCGCCCGGCTTGGAGTTACCGTCAACATACCTTGATGGTTGTTTGTCGGAAATGCTGTCTTGAGAACCGCTTGCCAGCGGACTCCCAAAAAAACCAATGACGTATGGGCAAGCTCTATCACCCTATCCGCAACCAATTAGTCCATCGCTGGAGAATGTTCTGGCTGAAGCGGTCAGGTACGCGGGGATTCGGTCGGATGGCGGCATGGATTGCCTCTAGGCACACCGCGCCGTATCACCAGCGGTCCTATCTGGCAAATTTACTGCCACAAGGATTCGTGGCACCCAGTGCGTGCCTGTCCCATCCGGATCTGCGCTTTGGCAAGCATGTATATCTGGGTGACCGGGTGTCGGTTTACGCCACTCACAACGGCGGATCGGTCGAGATTCAGAATCGGGTGCATCTTTATGGTGATTCCTTCATCGAAACCGGCATGGGAGGCCGGATCCTCATTGATGAAGGAACGCACATCCAGCCGGGATGCCACATCCATGCTTATCTATCGGAAGTGAGAATCGGCAAACAAGTGGAGATCGCACCGGGATGTGGTTTTTATTGTTATGATCACGGAATGAATCCAGGCCTGCCAATCATGGAGCAATCTTTGCACAGCAAAGGCGGCATTGCGGTGGGTGATGGGGCATGGATCGGCCATGGTGTCACGGTCTTGCATGGCGTGACAATCGGAAGAGGCGCGGTGATCGGCGCTGGATCGGTGGTGGTTCACGATGTGCCTGACAATGCCATTGCCGCAGGCGTGCCTGCCCGCATCGTCAGATACCGGGCTGCTGCCAACGAAAGCCCTCAGGCAAACCCTGCCACCTCCACCAAGTCATCCCGTCGCCAACAGTTAGCACCGACAACAGAATTCACGGATCTGCAGCACAAAAAACCCATTAGCACAATCTAACCATGAAGGTAGTTATTCTAGCAGGAGGCTTCGGCACCCGCATCAGCGAAGAAAGCACCGTGCGGCCCAAGCCGATGATTGAAATTGGCAACCGGCCGATTCTGTGGCACATCATGAAGATCTACTCGGCCCATGGCATCAATGATTTCGTCATTTGTTGTGGCTACAAGGGACACATGATCAAGGACTATTTCGCCAACTATCACCTGCACTCGGCGGACATCACCTATGATCTCAAGAATCATAGGACAACCATCCATCGCTGTGATAACGAGCCGTGGCGCGTCACCTGCATCGAAACCGGCGAGAAAACCATGACCGGCGGCCGCTTGCAACGTGCGGCTCAATATCTCGACAATGAAACATTCTGCCTCACCTACGGCGATGGCGTGAGCAACATCGACATTACGGCGAGCATCGCCTACCATAAGGCTCATGGCAGACTCGCCACCTTGTCCGCAGTCCAGTCTCCAGGAAGGTACGGAGCTTTCACCCTGCAAGCTGACAGCGATACGGTGGAGTCATTCCGCGAGAAGTTGCTTGGTGACGGCGCGTGGATCAATGGCGGGTTCTTCGTGCTCGAACCGGGCGTGATGGAATACATTTCCGGTGACGCCACCGTTTGGGAACGGGAACCGATGGAGATGCTTGCAAAGAGCGGCCAGCTTGGCGCGTGGCGGCATGGTGGATTCTGGCAATCAATGGACACCCTGCGTGACAGGATCTATCTCGAGGAACTCCTGGCCAATGGCAACGAGCCGTGGAATATATGGGACCGCAAGTGAGCGGCTTGGCAGATCCAAACTAACAATCATGAAACCATACGACTACTTGGTCATCGGCGGTGGTATCGTGGGGATATCCACGGCATACCATCTGGGCCAATCGTTTCCCGGAGCGCGGGTACTGCTCATTGAGAAGGAGGCCGGTCCCGCCCGGCATCAAACCGGTCGCAACTCCGGGGTCATTCATTCCGGCATCTATTACAAGCCCGGCAGTTTCAAGGCGATGTTTGCCAAATCAGGTGCCCGCAGCATGGTTGAGTTCTGTCAGCAGCACGGAATTACTTACAATGTTTGCGGCAAGGTCATTGTCGCCACGAAAGACAGTGAAGTTCCGTTACTTGAAAGTCTCTATCAACGAGGTTTACAGAACGATGTTCCAGTCGAAAAGGTGTCCGCAGAGCGCGTGCGTGAAATCGAGCCGCATGTCACTTGCGTTGCAGGAGTTCTGGTCAAGTCCACGGGTATCACCAGTTATGTCGAGGTCTGTCAGAAATTGCTTGAATTGACCACGGCCACGGGCGGCGAGGTGCGGTTCGGCCAATCGGTGCGTCGCATCCATGGTCGCGACGGCGTAAAGATCATCGAAACCGAATCCGGTGAATTTGCGACGAAGTTTGTCATCAATTGTGCCGGTCTTCACAGCGACCGCGTCGCACGCATGGCCGGGGACGATCCCGGGGCGCGAATCGTTCCGTTTCGCGGCGAGTATTTTGAACTTCTGCCGGATAAGCAGCATCTTGTCAACACCCTGATTTACCCCGTTCCTAATCCGGATTTCCCGTTCCTTGGCGTGCATTTCACCAAGATGATCGACGGGTCCGTGCATGCCGGTCCGAATGCCGTGCTGGCCATGAAGCGCGAGGGGTACTTCAAGACCGATTTCAATCTGCGTGATTTCAGCGAGACAATTGCTTTCGGTGGATTCTGGAAACTCATCGGTAAAAACCTCGGCGAAGGACTTAAGGAAATGCACCGCTCGTTTTTCAAGTCCGCCTTTGTGCACAGCCTGCAACAATTGATTCCGGAAGTCCGGTCCGAGGATCTCGTGCCATGCAAGGCAGGTGTTAGAGCACAGGCATTGCTGGATGACGGCAGACTGGTAGATGATTTTCTCATGGTAAAGGGCCTAGGGACGCTGCATGTATGCAACGCTCCATCACCTGCCGCCACCGCCGCGCTTGAGATCGGCAAAGCCATTGTTCGCCAGACATCCTGACAATTGCGACTCCACCGCACCCCAACTCCACCCCGACTGCCCCATGAAAATTCTCGTAACCGGAACCGAAGGTTATCTTGGCTCCTTGCTGGTGCCGCAGTTGCTAGCACGCGGTCACACCGTGACTGGTGTGGATGTCGGATACTACAAGGCGGGTTATCTCTACAATACAAGGGACCAGCAACCCAGAACCATCGTCAAGGATATCCGTCATCTCACACCGGAGGATGTGGCAGGACATGATGCCGTCGTGCACATGGCGGAGCTTTCCAATGATCCGACGGGAGAACTCGCGCCTCACATCACCTATGAAATAAACCATAAGGGGTCCGTGCGTCTGGCACGGATCGCGAAGGAAGCGGGTGTACGCAGGTTCATCTACATGTCGTCGTGTTCCGTGTATGGCGTGGCAGGCGGCGATGTGCCGGTGACCGAGGAAACTCCAACCAATCCACAAACCGCCTACGCAGTGTGCAAGACCTTGTGCGAACGGGATATTATGCCGATGGCAGACGCCGATTTCTCACCCGTTTTTTTTCGCAATTCGACAGCATTCGGCGCTTCCCCACGCCAACGCTTCGACTTGGTGGTGAATAATCTCAGCGGTCTCGCCTGGACCACCGGCGAAATCAAAATGACCAGCGATGGCACTCCTTGGCGCCCTTTGGTGCATGGCTTGGACATCGGCAAAGCGATTTGCTGCGCGATTAAAGCACCCACAGCTGCGGTTCATGGTCAAATTTTCAACATCGGATCGAACCAACATAATTACCGCGTCAGGGAAGTGGCTGAGCTTGTCGCGCAATGTTTTCCGGGTTGCACGACGACCTTCGGCACCCAGGGTGCGGACAATCGGAGCTACCGGGTGAGCTTCGACAAGGTGTCAAGGCACCTGCCGGAGTTTTCCTGCGACTGGGATGTCGCCAGGGGTGCCCGGCAGTTCCATGAACTATTCAAGCAGATCGACCTCACCCGGGAGGATTTTGAATTCCGTCCCTACACCCGGCTCAGACAACTCCAATATCTGATCCGCACCGGCCAGATCGATCCGAACTTTTTCTGGAAGACCGAATTCTGATGCAAGAACCCAATCTAATATAGTATCCGTTATGAAGCATTCCACCAATTGTCGTTTTTGTGCCGAACCGCTCGCCCACGTGATGTGCGATCTCGGTACGTCGCCGCTCGCCAATTCGTATGTAAGTTACGAGAACTCGCGGAAGGCCGAGAAATCCTATCCGCTTAAAGTCTGGGTGTGCGAGAACTGCCTGCTCGCGCAGCTTGAGGCGTTCGAGTCCCCTGACGCGATCTTCAGCGATTACCTGTATTTCAGCAGTTTTTCCACTAGTTGGGTCGAGCATGCGCGCCGCTACTGCGAAATGATGATAGATCGCTTTGGCTTTGATTTGAACAGCCAGATCGTTGAAATCGCCAGCAACGACGGTTATCTTCTCCAACATTTCAAGGCCAGGGGAATTCCGGTGCTGGGTATTGAGCCGGCTGCCAATGTGGCCAAGGTCGCGTGGGAGGAAAAGCACATCCCGAGTATCGTGAAATTTTTCGGCAGGGAGACCGCAGAGGAACTTGTTGCCGCCGGGAAAGCGGCCGACCTGCTGTTGGGCAACAATGTTCTCGCACATGTTCCGGACATCAACGATTTCGTCGGGGGGCTCAAGATCGCGCTGAAACCCGAAGGCGTGATCACCTTTGAGTTTCCGCATTTGCAGCGCCTGATCGAAGGCAACCAGTTCGACACAATCTATCACGAGCATTTCTCTTACTTGTCGTTTCTCGCGGTGGAGAAAGTGTTTGCGCATCATGGGTTGACGCTCTTCGACGTTGAGGAGTTGCCGACACATGGTGGTTCGCTGCGTGTTTTCGCGCGACACGCGGAATACGCCACCCCGGAACTTTGCGTCACCGAGCGCGTGGCTGCCATGCGCAAGCAGGAAACCGACTCCGGCCTGGCGGAGATGGCGACCTACGCCGCGTTCGGGGAACAGGTGAAGGCCACCAAACGCAAGCTCCTCAAGTTTCTCATTGAGGCAAAGGAAGACGGCAAGTCCGTGGCATGCTACGGAGCGGCCGCGAAAGGTGTCACGTTGGTGAATTATTGCGGCGTACGCGACGATTTGGTAGACTACGTGGTGGACAAGAGTCCCCACAAACAAAATCATTACATGCCGGGGGTTCGCATCCCGATCTACGGACCGGAAAGGATATTCGAGACCAAGCCGGATTACGTGTTGATTCTTCCATGGAACCTCAAGCAGGAAATCAGCGGGGAAATGGCCAAGGTTCGGGAATGGGGCGGACGGTTTGTGGTGCTTATTCCGGAGGTCAGGGTGTTTGATTGACAACAGTGGAGCAAACCATCCTTCATAAGCGGATGATCCTATCAGACAGTGAGGCGGCAGGCCGCGACATGCATGCATTGGCCGCGGAGTTGTATCCGGTTTGCCGGAGCATTACCGGCGAGGGGGTGCGCACGACCTTGCGGCGGTTGGCCCGGGAGATTCCGCTGGAGATCCACGAGGTTGCCAGCGGCACGCAGGTGTTTGACTGGACTGTTCCCAAGGAATGGAACATCAGGGAAGCATGGATCAAGGACCCGCAAGGATGCGAGGTCGTTAATTTCGCAAATCACAACCTTCACGTCGTTGGTTACAGCATGCCAGTGCGAATGAAAATGTCGTTGTCCGAGCTCAAGCCCAGGCTGTTCAGTTTGCCGGAGCAACCGGATCTCATCCCTTACCGCACGAGTTATTACAAGCCGGGTTGGGGCTTTTGCCTGCGGCATCGGGATCTGGAACGGCTCGAGGATGGTGAATACGATGTCTGCATCGATGCCAGTCACACGGATGGAAGTCTGACCTACGGCGAGTGCTTCATTGCAGGTGCCACTGACGAGGAGGTTCTGGTTTCATGCCATATCTGCCATCCCTCACTGGCGAACGACAATCTCGCAGGCATGGCCGTGGGGGTGGCGCTCGCCACGTGGCTTGCCAGGATGCCGCGGCGCCTGGCATACCGGTTTTTGTTTATCCCGGGAACGATTGGTTCCATCACATGGCTGGCGCTCCATCAAGGACTGATTCCCCGCATTAAACACGGACTGGTCCTTACCTGTACGGGTGATGCCGGCGCGGTCACCTACAAACAGACCCGCCAGGGAAATGAGCTCATTGACCGTGCGATGCGGCATGTTCTCAAGACCAGCGGGGCGGAACATCGGGTTGTGGCATTCCACCCGTATGGATATGATGAAAGACAGTATGGTTCCCCGGGTATCAATCTGCCAGTCGGGTGCCTGATGCGCTCCCATCACGGTGAGTTCCCGGAGTACCATACGAGCGCCGACAATCTTGATTTCATCAAACCCCAGTGTTTGGCGGACACCCTCGCCAAGGTTCTGGAAGCGTTTGAACTGTTAGATCACAATGCTATCTATCTGAATCTCAAACCCATGTGCGAACCGAAGCTTGGCAACTACGGCCTCTATGCGGGTGGCGGTGGCCAGCGGTCCGGCGATTTCGATGAGCTCGCGTTGTTGTGGGTGCTCAATCAATCGGACGGCTGGAACGATCTGCTCTCAATTGCCGAAAAATCCGGGATGAAGTTCCGCAAAATCCTCGAAGCCGCCGAGGCTCTCACGGCGGTGGGTCTCCTAAGGAGGGAATCATGGTGATTCTATCAAACAACGGTTTCCAGTGGTGTCCAGCGGTCGGTTTGCTCCGACTCCAGCAAGGCGGACATCGCGAGTTGCGCCGCGAGCCCGTCGTCGAAAGACGCATCGAGATCGGGGTCGATGGAGCCCCGCAGGCAGGCATCCACAAAGCTGTGCATCATCAACCCGAGCGCGTGGGGTTGGCCGTCGGATGCTTCCGGGGGCAATTCCAGGTCCCGCCATTCGGGCGTGGAGGGGCTGGAGGCCTTGAGGAAATCCACGCCGCCACGGCTGAGGGCGGCTTTGAGGGCACCCTCGTCCCCAACAATTTCGAGGTAGCCGAGTGGCGCAAACGGTGGCGTGACGCGACTGATGAAAAACTGCCCGCGAATTCCGTTGGCATGGCGGATCCATGCGTTGGCGAGGTCGTCGGTCTCGACGGTGGTCATCGCACCGGTCACGCGATCCGGTGCCTGGCGCGCAACCACATGGGTATAGCCGATCACCGCGGTGATAGGGCCGAGCACATGGCGGTGGATGTCAAACAGGTGCGATCCGAGATCGAAGAGCATGCCGGCACCGGCGAACTCCTTTTTCTCATGCCAGCTCGAGGTCCATCCGGGCTTCAGCCCATCCCAGCGATCATATTGAATGCGGGCGAAGTGCGGTTGTCCGATGTCGCCCGCCGCAATCCGTCGGCGCAGCTCACGCAAGCCGTAGTTGTAGCGGAAAGTGAACGCCACCTGATGGACCTTGCCGCTGGAGCTGGCGATCTGGGTCATGTCACGGGCTTCGGCGGCCGTCATGGCGAGCGGTTTCTCACAAAACACATGTTTGCCTTGCCTGAGGGCTTCAATCGCCTGCGCGGCGTGGGCCACGTTGGCGCTGGCGATGGTGATGGCGTCGATATCGGGGCGGGCACATAGGGCATGAAAATCATTCAGCGCATGGCGGATGGAGAAGCGGTCGGCGAGGGCGCGCGCCGCCTCAAGGCACCTTCCGCATACAGCCACAACCTCCGCTTCCGGATGGGAAAGCAGCCCTGGAATGTGACAGGTTTCAGCGAATGTGCCGGTGCCGATGACGCCAAAGCGGAGTTTGTTCGGAGTAGCCATGACGGGTCGGTATCTGTTGTGGGGTTGCTGGCGAGGGAGTCCGGCCCGTTCCGCAGTCAAACCTCAAGCGGTAACGGATTCACCTCCTGATAATGAGTCGCTGCCATGCGGCGTGGAAGCAAAAAAATGGCGCGGCCTCCTCCCTGACGTCGAAAGCTGCCCGAACCCATAAACCGACGAGAGCCCATGATATTTCACCCAACCCAACTTGCCGATGCGTTCATCGTGGAACTCGCAAGAAATGAGGATAGTCGCGGCTATTTCGCACGTGCCTTCTGCACCGAAGAATTCCGGCGGCACGGTGTGCCATTTCAACCCGTGCAGGCGAATCTTTCCCGCAATCATCAAAAGGGAACCTTGCGCGGCATGCACTATCAGCGCCCTCCGGCCTGCGAACCGAAATTCATCCGTTGCATCCAAGGCGCGGTGTGGGACGTGATAGTGGACATGCGGCCGGAATCACCGACCTATCTGCGGCACATAGGCATGGAACTCAGTGCCGAGAATGGCAGGGCGATCTATGTCCCGGACATGTTCGCCCACGGCTATCAGGCGCTTAGTGATGATGCCGAGTTGTTGTATTTGATGGGTGGATACTACACGCCCGAATGCGCGTGTGGATTTCGCTACGATGATCCTGCGCCGAGGATCGAGTGGCCGCTGCCGGTGACGGCCATCAGTGACACGGACAAGGCCTGGTCTCCCATCAAGATCCATTATGATACGTAGAATCATGCAGTTTGCCACACGGGCGATGGTTTCTCCCTTCAGGCTGGAAGCCCCCCCCCTCAAGAGCGTCGCGATCGTGGTTCCTTTTTCCACTCGTGCGGACCTAATCTCCGACGAAGAGGTGTCGATGCGGCACTTGCTCCATTATCTCGGGGCTTACGACCGATACATTATCGCGCCAGAGGGACTTGACCTCGATTTTCCGGGGTTCAGTGTCAAGCGGTTTGCCAGAAAATACTTCGGTTCGGCATCGGCACACGGAAAACTGTTAGCCAATCCATCATTCTACAGGCAGTTTTTGGATTACAAGTTCATCTTTTTCTATCATCTGGACAGCCTAGCCTTTTCCGACCAATTGGCGAATTGGTGTGCCACCGATCTGGACTACATCGGGCCGCCATGGATATGCTGCGATGATACCCCGTGGGTGGACCACCCGCGGGTTGGCAATGGAGGTTTCACTTTGTTACGGGTGGAAAGCGCCTTCAAGGTCATTGTCAACCGATACCGCCTGGAGCCCAGCACCTATTGGCTCGACAAATTCACTCGTTCCGCTCCGGCTTGGCTGGTGCGAAACCTGGAACGGATTCAGTCGAACTTTCCGCACGTGAAATCACTCAACCGCCTGCTGAAGGAATGGCATGAGATGGAGGATCCGGCACCGCACGGTCGCAATAATGATATTTTTTGGTCGGACAAGGCGGTGCGGTATTTACCGGAGTTCAAGGTTGCATCGCTGGAAGAAGGACTTCAATTCGCCTTTGAAACCGCGCCGCGGACTTGCCTCGAGATGAACGGCGGTGAAATGCCGTTTGGATGTCATGCCTGGGGACGTTATGACCGGGAGTTCTGGATGCCGCACCTCTTGAAGGAAGAGTCATAGGTTGAAATGGATGCCTTCAGTGAATTTACCATGATGCCAGACTCAATGACCTTTTTGCGAAAGTCGCTGACTCATACCGTTCACCAACATGACAACTCATTTCACCAATTACCCGACCCTCGCCGACCTGCCCGCACCACCTCCCGGGCGGGTAGGGTGGCCTTGGACGGAGTCCTCCCCGCCCTTACCCCTGAGCGGCGGATTATGGCCCCGAATCAGCATCATCACGCCGAGCTACAACCAAGGAAAATATCTTGAGGAAACGATCCGCTCAGTGCTGTTGCAAGGTTATCCTGACCTTGAGTATTTCATTATCGACGGAGGAAGCACCGACGAGTCGGTGAATATCATCCGCAAATACGAACCATGGCTCGCCGGTTGGGTGAGTGAAACGGACGCCGGGCAGTCGGATGCGATCAACAAGGGCTTCGCGCGCTGCACGGGTACAATCTTCAATTGGTTGTGCAGCGATGATTTCCTTACCGCGGGTGCGCTTGGAATTGTCGCGAATGAGTTCCGTAAGGACGACTGTTGCGACGTGCTGGCGGGTGCCTGTTTCTGCCAGTATGATGACAAGCCCGACAAAAGTTCCGCGCGGTCGGCGAAAGTGGAGGGTTGGGAGAAAATCCCCTATCATGCGGCAATCTGGCAGCCAAGCTGTTTCTTCAGGCGGACCCTTATTGAGCGGTCCGACTTGGTGCTGCGCGATCTGCATTTCTGCATGGATCGCGAGCTATGGTGCTACTTGTTCAAAAGGCACGCCCGTTGGAAATGGATCGAGGACGTGTTGAGCCATTACCGGTTTACCGGAGCCAATAAATCGGTGACCGGCAAACAGAAAATCATCGATGAAATCGCCCGGATTTACCACAGCCATGTAAAACATGCGGTTCTGCTGCCGTCGCTCCTCCGGAGAATTTGGTTGCCCCTCGTGCTTGCCGCCATGAACCAAAGCTCGGGGTGGGCACGCATGGCTTTGCGGGTGCTCTCGCGGGGGGTCGCCATGGTGCTGTTACTGCTCTATCCGTTGGAGCATGTGAGGGCTTTACAGAGGGAATTCTATCAGTATTCGGTTTGGTGAAGATTCCAACCCAGCGTGATACTCCATTGGATTTATGAACAGTGCACCACGAATTGCTAAAGTGCTGTTTGTTTCCACCATGGATGGATATCCGTGGGGTGGCAGCGAGGAACTGTGGAGCCGGACGGCGATGCGCCTCCGGCACATGGAACAGGCAGTCGCCGCGTCTGTGTATCAGTGGCCGTCGTGTCCAACTCCCGTGGCAGAGTTGCGTGGCGCAGGCGCGAAAGTTGCATTCAGGCCGCTGCACAGGTCAATGACCGGGCGCTTGATCGAACGCTGCATTCAGCGTCTCAAACCGAGCCCGATTGACAGTAGGAGCCTCTCATGGCTGAAAATGGCGTCGCCGGATCTGGTGGTGATTTCGCAGGGCGGGCCGTGGGATGGAGTTCCATGGATGACAGCCTGCCGCGAGCTCGGATTGCGATATTGTCCGATCATTCAAGCTAACAGCGAGATTTGGTGGGCTACGGATGAACGGTTGGATGGGATTCGGAGCGCGTTTTCCTCGGCGGTGCGTGTGTTCTTCGTTTCCCATGCGAATCAACGGTTGATGGAGATGCAATGTGGGATGCGGTTGGAACACGCGGAGGTGGTTCTTAATCCGTGGAAGGTGGATGCCACCAGTGAAGTTCCTTGGCCGGCGGAGAATGGGATCACACGGATTGCCTGTGTCGGACGTGTGGATCCTCAGGCGAAGGGTCAGGACCTGCTGATGGAGGTGCTGGCGATGCCCAAGTGGCGACAACGGGCGCTCCACCTCACCTTTTATGGCCATGGGCCATGCGTGCGGGCGCTGGAAGCTCTCCAACAAATGCTGGAACTCCGCAATGTTATTTTCGCCGGGCATGTTTCTGATGTTCGGACTATTTGGGCGGAAAACCATGCTTTGATATTGCCTTCGAGATTCGAGGGACTGCCCTTGGTGATCGTCGAGGCGATGCTCTGCGGACGACCGGTGATCACCACCGATGTCGCAGGCAATGCGGAGTATCTCCGTGACGGGATCACCGGTTTTGTCGCCGAGGCTCCGACCTGCCGCCTTGTAGATGCCGCACTTGAACGGGCGTGGTCGAAACGATCGGAATGGGAGAAGATGGGAGCCAAGGCCCGTCAGGATGCGGTAGAACTGCTTCCCGCCGACCCGGTTGGCCGGTTTGCCGAAAGGCTGATGTTTCTAGCAAGATGACGCGTTGCCATGGTTATTGTGATGAGTGACGGAACGCAATTGTTATCAAACAGGTTTCCCAAAATGAATGCCTCCATCCTCATTGTGACGCGGAACCGCGCGTCAGATCTGGCACAAACTCTCAGGGCGATGCGACTGGTTCATATTCCGGATTGTTTAAAGGTTGAGTTGATTGTAATCGACAATGGTTCAACCGATGACACATGCGAGGTTGTGAAGACCTGCGACACGGGAAAGCTGCCGCTGCGATACATTCACGAACCTCAGGTCGGCCAGTCTGTCGGTCGCAACCGGGGGATGGCCGAATCAACGGGAGATGTCATCTTGTTCACCGACGATGACGTTCGGCCTCCACCCGAGTGGGTTGGTAAAATGTGCGAGCCGATCATTCAGGGGAAAGCGCACGCGGTGAGCGGAGGCGTGAGATTGGTTCCCGACCTGCTACGTCCATGGATGACTTGGATGCATCGTTCATGGCTTGCCTCGACCGAGTGGCTCAGTTCGGGTGCGGTTCAAAGCATGGTGGGCGCAAACATGGCATTCTTAAGAGCGGTCTTGCAACGTGTCCCCGACTTTGATCCTGAGCTCGGGCCTGGTGCGGCTGGCTTTGGCGACGATGGACTGTTTGCGGCTCAATTGCTAGCCGCCGGCTACCAGATTCACGACTGCATGAATGTGTGTATCGAACATCACTTTGAACCGTCCAGACTAAGGCGGGAATCATGGTTGAGCGCCGCCCGAAGGCGAGGCGAATCGCTTGCCTACATCCAACATCACTGGGAGCACCGGGAGTGTCGATTCGGCCGTTTCAAGTTGCTGCGCGCGGCGGCAAAGCTTGCCGCTTGGCGTGCGGCAAATCGCCACAAGTTGGAAGACGAAGGGTGTTCTGAGACTGAACTTTGCCTGGTTTTAAGATTGGCCACGGCACGTGGGAATATGAAGGAAAGAAAGCGTGAGCGACTCTACGAAAGGCATGGCCTCGTGAAGCTGAGCTGAGCTAGCCAGAGGCTCAATCCGTAGATGGAGAAAGGCGTTCACTCAAATCGGCCGCGATGTTTATGAGGGGCAAGTGGTCGCAAACCTTTGTTAGCAGAATCAGCGCTGGACTTTGCCTCATCAACATAGTGCGGAGACGCCATGTTTTGAGAAATAGCTGTGGGATGCCAGCGCCACGCGCATGGAACAAGCGATCCTGCATGAGCTCGTGCGCAAAGTGAAATCGCCTAAGATACATTTACTGCATATGATCCAAATTAGTGTTATCATTCCTACCTACAACCGGGCGGCCCAGGTTCCAACAGCGGTTCTCAGCGTGCTGAACCAGACCTGCCAGCCATACGAGGTGATCGTGATCGACGACGGGTCAACCGACGCGACCGAAGACGCGCTAGCTCCATTCATCGACCGGATCCGTTATATTAAAACGGAGAACCGCGGTGTAAGCGCGGCAAGAAACCTCGGCATCTCCGAGGCGATAGGAGATTGGATTGCATTCTTGGACTCGGATGATACATGGCACATGGAGAAGCTCCAGCGGCAGGTGGGATGCATAGCACGAACCGGAGCGAAAGTGTGTTTCTGCGTCTGTACGGATGAATCGGGGCGCTTGATGGATCGGTTCAACGAAATGGATCCAACCTTGGAGCAGAATTCAGAGAAGTTCTACCCGGCGGGGGATTGCCGTCTGTTCAAGCATAAGGGGCATCCTGTGATCCTATCGATGGTGGTCGAAAAAAACGCCCTGTTAAAATCCGGGATTTTCGACGAGTCGCTCTGGGTCGGGGAGGATCACAAGCTGATTCATGCGCTGGTGCTCGAATTCGGGTATGCCGTGGTGAACGAACCGCTGGTCGGCATTTGCCGGGATCGTAGTTTTCTAGGGCTATCGGACACGATGGATCCGGCCAGCGCGTTCCGGCGGTATCAATGTTACATCAGGGTGTATGCGGAAGTTTACTGGCGGCTGGTTCCGATCGATATGGAAGCTGCGGAGAACGCCAAGCGGAGAATACTTTACTTCTCCTCGCGTCTGGCCGAGATCGCGTGCGCTCTCTATCAGAAAGTGCTTGCGAAGCAATACGCGTGGGCCGGGTTGAGCGCGACTGGTGGGTGGAAGAACTTGGTGAGAAACCTGTTGATTTTGGGCGCTTACCCGGTTGCGGAAAAGGTTTTTGTGAAAAAATGGAATTCCTGATTAGCCGTGGCGGGCCGGCTAGCCAGTTCCGGAACGACGCACAGTTATTAAACCATGTCAAAGGATCGCAGGAATGTCGTGGTGGTCGGCTCCGGGGGCCGCTTGGGCAGCGCGCTGGTGAAGTTGCTAGAGCCGGACCATCAGGTACTCGGACTCGACCGCAGTCAACTCAACCTTGGGTCCATCCGCTCGATCAATGCGGCGCTTGAAAAGTTGGATTATGATCAGATTATTCTAACCGGCTCGCTGACTGCGGTGGACTACTGCGAGACGCATGTGGACGAGGCGTTCGCGGTGAATGCCGACGGAGCTGCCAGAATTGCGGAAATCTCGGCTACGAAAGGGGCGCACATGACCTATATCAGCACGGATATGGTGTTTGACGGAACGAAAGAGGAGCCGTATGTCGAGTCGGACCAGCCCAATCCAATCAGTGTTTACGGCGCGTCCAAGCTCGCGGGCGAGACACGGGTCGTGGAGGTCTCCAAAAGCAACCTAGTGCTTCGGATCTCATGGCTCTTCGGGCCTGGCAGACCGGCGTTTCCCGAATGGGTGATCGACAAGGCATGTTGCCAGTCAGACCTTACACTCCCCGGCGACAAAATTGCATGCCCTACCTATACCCTTGACTTGATCCGCTGGCTGACGTCCCTCGTGTTGGAACGATCTGACGGACCCGCCGCCGGGGTTTTTCATTTGTGCAATTCAAGTCCATGCGCATGGCGGGAGTGGGGCCAGTTTTGCATCGACACGGCGCGCGCCGCCGGATTTCCGGTGATGACCGGTGAAATTGTCGGGGTGCCCGTGGCCTCGGTCCCTGCATTCGTCGCCAAGCGTCCGCTCAACAGTGCGATGAGCACGGACAAGTTCAGCTCACTGGTTGGAACCCGCCCCCGTGACTGGTCCGAGGCGCTGCGGGATTTCGTGAGGCAAAGCGATTCTTTCGCGAAATACCGCTTAGCGCAGCAGGTCCGGTAATTCTTCAGGTGTTTTCCGCAATCCCTTCCAACCCGTCTAACCACCATCATGATCGCTCAGGAAACCAGCCACTTGAAACTATCACCTGCAGACCAGCAGCTGCGCAAGGGAATTATCCTCGCGGGAGGGACTGGCAGCCGCCTGTTTCCGATGACGCACTCAGTGAGCAAACAGCTCATTCCAGTTTATGACAAACCCATGATTTACTATCCACTCACGGTGTTGATGCTCGCGGGGATTCGTGACATCCTGGTGATTTCGACTCCGCGCGATCTGCCCGGTTTCAGCAACCTTATGGGAGACGGCTCCCAATGGGGGCTGGTCATTTCCTATGCCGAACAGCCGCAACCCGAAGGCCTCGCACAGGCATTCCTCATCGCCGAAAACTTCATCAATGATCAGCCTGTTTGTTTGATTCTAGGCGACAATTTGTTCTATGGCCATGACCTCGGCAAGTCGCTGCTTGCCGCATCCAGACGCCTGCACGGCGCCACCATCTTCGGCTATCATACCTGTCAGCCAGAGCAGTATGGGGTGGTTGAATTCGACGAGAACTGGAATGTCGTTTCACTGGAAGAAAAACCCAAACAGCCGAAGTCTAATTATGCCGTCCCCGGCATCTATTTCTACGACCACCAAGTAGTCGAAATCACCAGGCGCTTGCATCCATCCTCCAGAGGCGAACTTGAAATCACCGATCTCAATCGCCTGTATCTCAAGCAGGGGGAGCTCCAGGTCGAAATTTTGGGAAGAGGCACCACCTGGTTGGATACTGGAACCCCGGACTCGCTGGCCGATGCCACCCAATTCGTGCAAGTCATTCAACAGCGCCAAGGCCTGAAAATCGCCTGCCCGGAAGAGATCGCTTTCGCGCAGGGGCGCATCGACCGCGTGCGGCTCCACGCATCGGCTGAAAAATATGCTGGCACTCCCTATGGAGATTACCTAGTATCGCTGTAATCAAGAATTTTCCAGCCATGGACTCCAACACAAACACCCGCTGGATAGGATTAAACGCATCTGCCAGGACGCGACTCGAAAACCGCGATTACTCGCAGGATTCGCTGGTCCGGCGCATGGTCACCAGCGGAGTGACGGCTGCCGAGGCAATCCACAACCGGGACGAGCTGGAACCGGTCTGGATCCCTGGGGTGGAGATTTTTCAGCGGCGCGTTTTCCAACAGAAAGGGCGGGGCTATTTCGCAGAGCTCGCCCGCGTCCAGGACGGCGTGCTGGGACGAATCGGCTTGACCCCAATGCAGTGGGCGACGGCACTCATGCACCGGGATAGTGCGAAAGGATTTCACATCCACCCGCCACACATCCCTGCCGACGTGCCCGCAGAGCAGTGGTTGCGGGACTTGTTTGTCGATTCTCTGGATAACTTTTCCCGCCGACCCTACCACCTCGAACAGTGGGACGTCATGTTTTTCCTCACCGGAATCAGTGAAATGATTCTCGTGGACGAAAGGCAGGGATTGACACGCCGGATCATGCGCGTCACCTTTACAGGCGACAGTAATCCAGGAAATAACAATGCGGCCGTGGTGATTCCGCCAGGAGTTGGTCACGCACTCCGCAGTATCGGCAACGAAGATCTTATCATGGTTTATGGAACAAGCACCTCATTCAATCCGGACTGGGAAGGACGCATCGCGAGCGATATTGAAAATGCCCCGCTGCCCGCAGATTGGCTCGCCTATCTGGAGCACGGTGACGTGAAATGACTGAGTTTATCCCATAAGCCACCCTAACGGCTTGACGCCCACCAAATCTCATATCTCATAATACGGCGGTCGCAAGACAACCGCCTCACGATATCAAGACAGCAGAGAGTGAATTCATCGACCTAATACAAATATGACGACGAAAATGATACATGACATAACTGGCGGCACCGTGCATGCAAAATGTGCTTCCAAGCGTGCGGAAATTTGGTTGGAACGCGTGCTGGGAGTGGCTCCAAGCTCGCTCCGGCGCTGTCTGGCAGGCGGGTTGATGTGTCTTGCCGCGCTCATCCCGATGGGTGCGTCCGTGGGCTGTGGAGACATGAATCCACCGCCTCCGGTCCCTGCGGAGGCCTATATGTCCAAACCGAGCGGCAACCTTGCGCCCGGCGATGATATCAACGTCACGTTTTCCGGCGCTCCCGAGTTGAGCACCAAGCAAAAAATCCAGCCTAATGGCAAGGTCAGCTTACCGACAGTCGGTGACGTCAGTGCAGCCGGCAGGACCATCACCGGCTTGCAGGAGCAGTTGATAGTCCTCTATCAACCTCACCTGCAGGACCCATCGGTCGTGGTGTCTCTCGCGGGCGCGGCAGCCGGTGTTTACGTGAGCGGAGAGGTGTTGCGGGCCGGCAAGATTCCACTTGACCGTCCGATGACGGCGCTCGAGGCGGTGATGGAGGTGGGTGGTTTCACCAAGTTTGCGAATCCAAAGCAGGTGATTGTCATCAGGAAAGAGCAAGGAAAGAATCGGCGCTTCGTATTGAATATGAACGAAGCTCTTTATGGTAAGGAAAGCATCCCATTCTATGTGAGGCCCTTCGACGTTATCTATGTGAAGCAGAGCAATTGGTAAGGCAGCGATTCACTTGAAATTACGCATTCTTCCGATCTGCAAAGGTCTGTGGCACCATGCTTGGCGGCATGCAGTCTATCATTTCACTCGCGACAACTTGCTTTGCCTCAAATCAAAACCTAAACCCTAGATCGGGAGTTATGAGAATTCCTGGGAAACCTTACCCTCGCGGCCTTTCGTGCGGAAACTCTGCCGTGGATGCGTTAGCCGTCATCAGTCAACATCGGGTGCTTTCCTGCCGGTTGGAGACGGCGCAGGAGGCTGAACGCAGCAGCATCGCGCGCGAACTGCACAATGAAATCGGTCAGGCGCTCATTGTCTTGCAGTTAAATCTGCAATCGATGCTACAGACGCCAGGCACCGATGCTCTGACAGCACGCTTGCTGGAGAGTCTTAAAGTGGTGGAGCGTCTGATTGGTCAAGTGCACGACATCTCGTTGAACTTGCGCCCGCCAGTTCTCGACAATCTCGGCTTGGAATCGGCCTTGCATTGGCTTGCCGAACGGCAGGCGGACCTCGGTGGCTTGCGTGCCGGATTTCACGCCGACCCACTGAAGCTACGTGTGGATCATGTGATAGAAACGGCTTGCTTTCGCGTGGCACAGGAGGCAGTGACCAACGTGGTGCGCCATGCCCGGGCGCAATCCCTGAGCGTCGAGTTACGCCTTATAAAAGGACGACTTCACTTGCGGGTTAGCGATGATGGAATCGGGTTTGAGGTGGCTGCGGCCCGTAAAAGGGCCATGCGCGGTGCTAGTCTTGGCCTGTTAGTCATGGAGGAGCGGACGGCGGTGACCGGTGGCGGAGTGGAATTCTCATCCGAGCCCGGCAAGGGCACCGAAGTCCAGGCGTGGTTCCCGTTGATCTGGCAGAATCAAACAACCCAATCTGTGGACGGATGAAAAAGCCTACCAGATCCCTTCGTGTCATTCTGGCTGATGACCATGCGCTAGTCCGCGCGGGCATTCGCTCGTTGTTGGAAAAATTGCCAGGGGTGGAAGTGGTGGCGGAAGCTGGCAACGGTCGCGAAGCCCTCGAGTTGGTTCTACGGCACCGACCCGATGTCGTTTTGATGGATATCACGATGCCTTGTTTGAATGGTCTGGACGCCGCAGCACGCATGACGACGGAGTTTCCCGAAGTGCGGGTCATCATTCTTTCCATGCACAACAACGAGGAATATTACTGGATGGCACTCAAGTCGGGTGCGGCTGGTTATCTGCTCAAGCAAGCGGCAACGGCTGAACTAGCCACCGCTTTGCAAGCCGTGGCACGCGGGGAGATCTATCTCAGTCAGGAAATCTCCAAGCGACTCGTCAAACAATTTTTCGTGCAGGGAATCGCCGGCCGGAAAAGCCCGTTCGAACAATTGACAGGGCGGCAGCGCGAGGTTTTGCAACTCATTGCCGAAGGTCAGAATACCAAAAGCATTGCGGATATTCTCAAACTCAGCCCGAAGACTGTCGAGTATCATCGCATGAAATTGATGACCGGCCTCAACGTGCATGACATTACGGGTCTGGTGCGATTCGCCCTGCGGATGGGATTGATCTCACAGGAATGTTGACGCACGCACCCACGGCGGTGCCGCCGGCCTCTGCGCATGGCTACAATTCGTGTCATGCCTCATGACTGAATGTCGTTACTGAGCCAGATGTATATTATGAAAACAATCACCCAACTTATAGGCCAACAGGCCGCAGAGAGAGCCAGGAAAAGCGCCGCAAGGGTGCCGGCATCCCTCAATTCCCACCCGTCCAGGAAAACGCAACTGATACTCCATGAACTGCAAGCGCATCAGATCGAACTGGAAATGCAGCATGAGGAACTGTGGCACTCGCAGACGGAACCGGAGGTTTCGCGCTTGCTCTATATCTATCTTCATGACTTGGCGCCGGTGGGCTATGTCACACTCAGTGAGTCGGGCCTAATCCAGCAGGCCAACCTTACAGTTGCCTCGTTGTTAGAAGTGGCACGTAGTGTGATAGTCAAAAAGCCGCTTGCCAGGTTCATCCTCAAAGAGGATCAAAACATCTTCTGTGTGCATCGCAAGCAACTCTTTGAAACCGGTGTCTCCCGGGAGTTCGAGCTGCGGATGGTGTCACAGGCAGGCAAGATATTTTGGGTGCGGATGGATATCTCAGCCACGCGGGACCCTGACGACGGCCCGGCATGTCGCGTTGTGATCAACGACATCAGCACTCCGATAAGGGTGGAGGAAACGCTGCGAATTTAGTCCCCAATATTGCCGGGGCCAAACGAAATCTAAAATGAGATGGTGAATTCTTGGGGGACGACGCTTTGTCTTGTGAACAAGCATATGGGGTCAACTTACGGGAATTGTCAGTCCAAATCTGCTAACCATGAGAAGCAGGGGGCTGTGGGCATGGGCAAAGTGAAGGAGAGTGGCTAGCTGTCAGCAGTGGAATTGACAGCGCAAAAAACTGTTAGAAAAAATGTAGATAGAGACGCTCGATGAGCGTATGCGATAGAGATGCACGGCCCGCTACGACACCAGCGCCGTTGTCATCAAATGCGTGGAGAGCAGTAAGCATCCCACCTTCGCGCCTGGATAGACCCGCACCATCACCGCGCGATAAGCCAGCAACTGTGCGGAATATCGCTTGCTCAATTCAGCTATATTGCCAAGCGCGTCAGTTTTGAAATCGATGATCTCTACCCGCGTCACCGCCCCGTCCGCATCACGATGGACATGCAGGCGGTCGATCACCCCGCTGAGCCACTGGCCATCGACAACCGCATCGATCGGTTGCTCGCGGAACAACTCCACCTGGCGTCCGGCCCGCTCAAAGGTGGCGCGCAGGGCAGCACAATCTAACAATCCGGCAATCAGCCTGCCAGCTTCGTCTTGTGTCAAAACCGGTGCCACCTCATCCACCCAGCCCACCCGCTGCAACGCGGCATGCACTTCGTTGCCAAACCGCAGTCCCCCCGCCGCGCGTTTCAGCGCCATTCCCCCAGCCTGCTTCTTCACCCCGCTGGGCGTGATCCGCTCCCGCCGCGCTACTCTGGCACCCAGGGTGGAATGCTCTGCTAACTCCGCTTTTTTTTCTGTTAGTGATACGTTATCTATCCAATCAGACACGCCATTCTGATAGACCACTCCCGGCTCACCACTGGATGCAATCGCCTGCTCCAGCCAGTTCGACAGTGAGGCCTTGTCTTTGTCCCGCGTTGTGGCGGGTTGTTCTAGCAGAACATACAACCCGCGCTTGGCCCGTGTGAGGGCCACATACAAGGCACAGAATGCCTCGTAGCGCTGGCTTGCCGCCCAGCGGGCCTCCGCCGCGCGCATCGCCGGAAGGATGTCCCGCGCCCACTTCGGCGGCGTCTGGCTGATCCAATCGGCACCCTCCGCCACCGTGAACCGCTGTGCCTGCGGAATGCCGTCACCGGGCACATCCGGCACCACCACCACATCAAAACCTAGCCCCTTGGCTTTGTGGATAGTCATCACTTGCACCGCCGCCACCCCCGGGCTTTGCGAAACCTCCAACCGTTCCACCCGGTCCGCCGCCTCGCGCACGGTGGCCCCTCCCTGTGCATCCAACTCCGCTAGGGCTGCGATCAGGTCACCCGCCCGCCGCCGCCCGAAGTTCGACCACCCGGCCCAACAGGGTTCCACGACTTCCTCGATCATCGCAGCGAATCCCACGACCGCGGCTCGCTCCGTCAGACCTTCCCATATCTCGTGCCACGCCTCGCCCCAACGCCCGCGCAAAACTTCCACCAGCGGCGACATCGCCACCACTTCCCGCGCGAAGTCATCCGCCGGGTCAGCCAGCCATTGGAGCAAATGCCCGAGCACGAGGCCCACCGGATTGTCTTTCGCCGGCTCCCGCCGACCTTCCTCGATCACATCAAATCCTGCCGCCCGCAAGTGATCGGCCACCTCCCGCACTTTGTCATTGTTGCGCACCAGGACCCCGCAGGACACCGCCCGCCGCCCGATCTCCAGTTCATCTAGCAAACATGCCAGCCGCGCCAGCCGTTCCGGCCATTTTCCTACCACCACCTCCACTCGTGCCATGCCGCGCCGTGCCGGGACCTGCAGTGGCGCCGCGGCTACATGTTCCTGCCATCGCCAGCGCTCCGCTGCCGAGCCAAACATTTTGCTCAGGATCTCCAGATTCCCGCACACGCAATTGACCATCTCCAGAACCTCCGGGCATGAGCGCCACGATTCTGCCATCGATGCGATCTCCAACCCACCCTGATAGCGCCTCTTCACCTCGTCAAACAACCCGACCTCACCACCGCGCCAGGCATAAATCGCCTGCTTGCGGTCGCCCACGATAAACATTGATCCTTCCCCCTCACCCGCCGCCTCATCAATCAGTGGCAGCAAGCCCAGCCAATCCGCCCGGCTCGTGTCCTGAAACTCATCCAACAACCAATGGTCAAAGCGCGCATCCAGACGGAAATCCACCGCCTCCCGCCGCAGCCTCGAGCCTTCGGCCTTGACCCATGCCCCCATCAGGAACTTCACATCCTCAAAACCTAGCAACCCACGCCGCCGCAACCGGCTCTCGCACAGCCGGTCATACCCGGCCACCACCTCCCGCACCGCCCGCGTCCGCAACACCGCCGCCGCCATCTCACACCGCGCCGCCAATTCCAGCGCCTCGCGCAGGGTGCCTCCCGCAGTCCCGCCTATCACAAAATCCTTGTAATATCTCACCTCCAGCGCCTCACCGCCATCCGCCACCGCCGCCGCCGCCGCCGCCTGCACACATTCTAACAAACCAGACGCCCCTCCCAAGCTGCCGCTGCCGATCGTGTGGGCCTCCAACTGCGCCAGAACTTTCTCCAACGCCGCGCGTTGCCGCTTGTCGGTGAATTCAATCCCGTCCAGGCCATTCCATACTTTTCCTATCAAGCATAGCTTGTGTTTTTCCCAATCCTCCAGCGCGACTCCCGCCAGTTCATCCGGCCCCCATGCCACCGCCTGCGCGACGCGGTAGCGGCCCTGCCATTCCTCGACAAACTTCCGCAATCCATCCAGCACTTTCAATCCCTCCTTGCCAGTCATTGCCCGCCGGAAGGCATGCACGAACTCGTCACCCGCTGCCGCCGCCTGTGCCTCGCCCAAAAGCGACTCCAACAATTCATCCCGAGCCGCCGCCGCCCGTGATCCTTCTAATAGATCAAACCTGCCGCCCGTCAAGCCTAGCTCATATTGGAACCCCCGGACGACCTTGGAGAAAAAACTGTCCATGGTTCCAAGAGTGAATCTGGGCAGTGCCTGCACCACCCGTTCCAGTGCCTCGCCAAAATCCGCGTCCGGCAGTGCCAACTCCCGCCGCAACTCCAGCGCCGCCTGCCCGCCGCCGGCCGCCGCCGCCAGCTTCGTCAACACCGCGTCCGCAAACTCGCCCGCCGCCTTGCGTGTGAACGTCAGTGCCACGATCCGCTCCGGTGCCACTCCCCCGGCCACCAACCCGATCACTCGGTTGCCTAACTGAAATGTCTTGCCCGATCCCGCCGACGCGAGAATGAGCAGGTTTTTTGCCAGAATATTCATCGCTGCCGGGCACTCTGCCTGATCCGTTCCCAAATGTCACGCCTCGGCAAAGATGATCTTCCGCCACTACCGGGAGGTGGTCGAGCCGCAGATGGCCGAAGCATGGTTCTCGATCACGCTACCGGACGGATGGCTGCCGGGTGAACTCAAGTGGAGCATCCGGGAAAGGCTTCGGAAGATTTCCTTCCGTAAGTAAAACCTGTGCGTTGACAGCATCAACCTGCGATGATGCAGGCAGGTCCGTCGCATATAACATCGCCCCGGTTCGTCACCGCAAAATATCCGATGATGGTCTCGCCTTTATTCATTTTCTTCTATGGACAGAACGATCTTATGTAGGCACCCGGATTAAGAGGTGCCGTCGAGGTGTAATTGGGAAGTTGTTGCGGGTTGCCTACCATGCCTTATGCTCTTACTTTCTCGGAAGCCGCTTTCATCACCTCTGGCTTCCCTGCCTCATATTGGGAATCGTGGCAGTAGATTCCGTCCTTGGGCCATCTACCACAACACTGGTGTTCAAAGTAGGTTATAGAACCGTCAGGATACAGAATCCACCCAAATACGGTTCACTTTGCACTTGTTATGGTGTTAGATTCACCGGACGGAATGCCCGGACCACCCGTGGCGCAGGCATTCTGCAGCTCGGCTGAGCTCGCCGAACGCCCGCCGACTTCTTCCTGCCAAGCATCCGCACTGATTAATTGAACAGTGTTGGTAGCCCTTGCCCGATGTGTGAACGCGATGTTGCATGCCGCCCCCAAGCCGCGATCAAGCCCAACAAAATTCCGACTGCAAATCCGCACACGTGCCCTGCCACATCGGTGCGCGGATCCGACCCCACGCCCATCCATGACAACAGCACCAACCCACCTCCCAGCGGCACCAGGTGTCGAAAGCTCGACGGGCTTGATTGATCCCGCAGAGTCTGATAGATTGCAAAACCGGTCAAAATCCCCAACGCTCCGAACACCGCGGTGGAGGCACCCAGTGAAGAAAACGGCTCATTGATGCGTGCCGCCGCATTCAAGCCGTTTCCCAAAACTCCCGCAGCCAGAATCAGCGTCCAGCCCAGCCAGGGTCCGAGCGACCGGCACACCCAGGTCCCAAACAACACCCCGCTGGCGATGTTACTCAACAAATGAATCAGATCCGCATGTAAAAACAGCGCGGTGAATGGCCGCCACCACTCGCCCTGTTCAAAGATGGCCTGCGAAGATGAAACCGCCTTGGCGATGATTTCCGGATGCTCACGTTGCATCCCGAACACGACACACACACTTAGCACCCACAGCGCAGTGGGCAGCGCCCCCGCGTCAAACTCAGGGGCTGCCACCACCACCGGCACGGCCACCACTTGCTCCTGCTCGTAGACGGAGAGCTCCGCCCCGATGGGTGCCACCTCCGCGGGATCTGCCAGCAGCACATAGCCTCCGTCGTCCTGAGTCTTTTCAATTTGGCAGGCCAATCCCATAGCCAAAACCACCAGAGCCCGCTCAAAAGCCTGTGCCAACCCAATATAAAAGCCGACCGGCACGAAATCGGCTGATTCGTCTGGATTCGCAGCATTGGAGGAATGGCTCACGGGTTGGGGATGTTGGGAATTTTCTACGTATTGGACTTAAATGAGGGACTGATAACCACTAATTTCCCTCATTCCACTGATCATTCGGACGTCCGGTAGCAATGCCTGCACTGCTGCTGCGGACATCCCGGATTTGCGCATGGCCGCAATAGCCAGCGCATCGTGGCGTTTTGCCAGACGCTTACCCTGCGCATCACACACCAATGGATGATGCACATATGCCGGCTGCGGCAGGACTAACACTTCTTGCAACAGGCGATGCACATGGGTGGCTGGCAACAAATCCTCGCCCCGCGTGACGTGGGTAATTCCCTGAAACGCATCATCCACCACCACCGCAAGATGATATGCCGTGCCGATGTCCTTGCGCGCCAAAACCACATCTCCTAACAAACCAGGCAGCACTTCCACCAAGCCGTGGCGGAGGTCGACAAAGGTCAGTCGGCCGGTGAGTGCCGCTGCTTGTTGCACATCCAGGCGCCAGACATGCGGGAGGCCGTTCTCGATCATCCGTCGGCGTTCCGTCCATTCCAACCCGCGGCATGTGCCTGGATATAGCGGTCCTTCCGGTCCTTGGGGTGCCGCCGCCATAGCCGCCACCTCGGTCTGAATTTTCCGACGGCTGCAAAAACACGGATAGATTAACCCCTGCGATCGCAGTTGTTCCAATGCCGCGTCGTATGCCGCCAGACGTGTGCTTTGCCGCATGGTCGGCCCGTCCCAGACCAACCCCAACCAGCGCAGATCGTCTTCGATTCCCGCATAAAACGCCTCGCTCACACGGGTGGCGTCGATATCTTCGTGGCGCAACAAAAACTCCCCGGTGTGCTCGCGGGCCAGATCATGCGCCACTTTGGCCGCCAAGGCATGTCCCAAGTGCAGTTGACCCGTGGGACTTGGAGCAAAGCGTGTGCGGACGGTCATCGGGGCTGCGGGGAACATGCGCTGTGACAAAGGTGCACGACGGAGGCAGGCGATTGCAATCCAAAAGGATGCACTAAGCTGAACTTCGATCTCTGAAATCTGCCGCAGCTCCGACCACCACTTGGATTGCGGTGTTTTTTGTTGGCATGTAGTAGCCATGTAAATACATTACAAAACTCATAAATGTCAGTTACTTGCCGGCTTTTTAATAATAGTTAGTATCCATGTTCGTTGAAACGGTCAAAAACCGCAACTCGCCGCTGATAGCCCTGCATTCTTCTGCGCGAAACCTTCCGCTAGGATGGCAAAGTCAGGCACCGCGCCCTCGCCAACATCACCGCATTGCCAGGGGAGGTGGTTGCCGCACTGCGCGAGCTCCTCAAGAGTCACTGCTCTGGCAATTCCGTGATTCCTTCGGCGGCTTTTCGGATCTCGCGTTCCATTCTGTGGGTGCCGCGTTCAATGGGGCCGTCGGCGAGCTTATTGAGGGTTGCTAGGCGAATGGTCTTGTGATGGGTGGGGTCCATGGATTTAAGGTGCCTAGAAACCCAGACACCGTTATGACCAGACAAATAGCGGCTTGCCGCCGATTTCAATTTTTTTGTCTGGCACCCATCATATCATGCTAGGATTTCCTCGCGTTGACAGCATCCGGCTGGAGAGCGGGACGCGCAGAGCAACTGGCACAGTAAAAAAATCTTTTCGATTTTCCAGTTGCGTCCCGAGCCCAAAGCGCTAGAACTTCTGTGTCGAGCATACGCTGGGCGTCAAGCCCGTCCCAAGTCTCCTCTGTAAAATGCCTCGGTAGCTCAGTTGGTAGAGCAGTTGACTCTTAATCAATTGGTCCTAGGTT
>JBAXOF010000019.1:0-27724 GCA_037133375.1 Verrucomicrobiota bacterium
GAGCGTCACTGGCGGCACGGCCAAGCGCGATCTTCACCACGTTCGGGTGGTCGAGGTGGTGCCTGGGGATGACGGGTGAGTAGGTCATTTCTGAAATGGTTTCGGGATGAACCGGACGTTAGGACCGTCAAGGACGATGGGTAAGAATGCGCCGTCCTGCCCATGGTGCCGGTCCTTCACCACCGCAATGCCGGTGTGATCGAACGTGGGGTTCGGGCCGCTGCGGTCCTGGGTGATCTGCAAGTGTAGGTCTGCATCCTCATTGATGGCTTCCGCGTGCTTGGCGGCACCCTCCTTGTTAAGTTGCGACGGCAGGAGCAGACAGAAACCAAGCTCTTTTGATAGGTCTGCAAGGTGATTTGATGCGTGACTTAGCTGTTGCTCCCGTGACTCACGGCGCATCTCGGGCACCGGGCGGATGCGTTGCACAAAGTCCACAACCACAACCTCAAGCGGCATCTTGCGATGGGCACGGCGAATACAACTTGCGATCTGATGGACGTTGGCACCGGTCAAATCCTCAATCGCGAACGGCGCACCGGCAATTTTGCGGGCCGCAGTGCTGATGGCTTCCAGCGCGTGCTTGGGCAGGGTTTCCAACTTCAAGACTTCTTTGGCGTAGCGTAGCGGGTCCGTGATGGCATCGCCGGGCCTGCGTGCGACGTAGGCAAGCATCCTGTCCATGAGTGCTTCCTCGGGCATCTCGAGTGAAACAATCAGGGTGTTGTGGCCGGCAATACCCGCGTCAATGGCGAGCTGTCCCGCCAGCGTGGTCTTGCCGCCTGCCGGATATGCGCTGATAACGATGGTCTGCTTTGGGTGTAGCCCTCTGAACCGGTGATTGATTTCCGTCAAGCTCACTTCAATTCCCATCGGCGATGACCGCCCGGTGCATAACTCTTGAAACCGGGTCAAGCATCCATTCAGCACTGCCTTGGTGCTGCGTGCCGGGCGCGTGCTGGTCAAGGTATCGTGGATGGCGCTGATGGGTGCTGAGGTCACCTCGAGGAGTTCGTGGGCATCTGCCGCTTCGTATGCGATCCGGTGTATCTCCGCCGCAGCCGTAATCGCCATGCGGCGTGCCAACTTATCGGCGAGCATCGCAACATGAATTGGGAAGTGCCCGGCTGTGGGCGCGTAGGTGAGCAAGTCACTGAGCGCAGGCGGTCCGCCTACGGCCTCGAGCTTGCCCCGGTCGAGTAGCAGCTGAATGAATGAAACAAGTTCCACCGCCCGGCCCGAGGTCGCCAGTTCCTGAATCAGGGTGAAGACTTCACGGTGCGCGGGTGAATAGAAGTGATCCGCCGTGAGCGTTGGCGCATCGTCCAACATCTCGGGATTTTTAAGCAGAGTCGAAAGGACTGATTTCTCTGGTCCTACGCAATGCGGATAGGGGGCTACGCTGTCGGGTTCCTGGCTCATGGCTTGTATTTGTAAAGTTTCCCACCGATAAGGGTGGTGCCGGGTGCGGGGGGTGGCGATTGCTGCGGGTTGGATTTTTGGGACGGCATGTAGCCAGCTATCTTCCATGCCCGCATCTGGCCCTTCCAACATTTCACGGGTTGGTTGCCTCTCATCCATCCGTTTGACTCCCAAGTGTGAAACATGAAGGCACCATCCGATTCATGTAGTCCGATCTCCTTGGCGAATGCCATCACATCTTCGATCGTCCCTCTGGATTTCTGCTTGGGGGTTTTCTCAATCTTGGAAACTGAAGGAAAAAGCTCTTTTGCTTCCTCTGTGGCTTCTATGGATGCTTTAGGTCCGTGTGGCGGACTACCCCCGTCCGTGTGGCGGACTACCCCTAGGCCGTGTGGCGGACTAGGTGGTCCGTGTGGCGGACTACCCCCTAGGGTGAGTGTGTAGAGGTTTGAGTCCTTGTCGCCGCATGAAGTGAAGCGTTCCTTCCACGTAATGAATCCCAATTCACGGAGCATGGGGGCATATTTTAGGACGGTGCTTCTTGAAAACCCTGTTTCCCTCGCAATCGTGTTATAGCTGATCCAACATTGCCCGGCATGGTCCGCGTGATCTGCGAGTACCAACATGATTGGCCTGCCCGGTCCCTTCACCTCCATGTCGCGCACCTGCTGTAGTAGGATGTTGCTCATTCAGGTTTTGCGCTCCCGGCTCGAGGTTTCTGTGGCTGGTTTGATGGTATCCAACATTTTCAAAAGTTTGCTGGTTTCGCGCTGGTTGCGCTGGTCCGGCGGATTCTCGAAAACGTAGCTGGATTTGTTTTTAGGTCTGCCCTTCATTGGATGAAGTAGGTTCGATTTGTGATTCCGTCATGCACCATGATTTCAATGTCCGCTGTCGCTCCCGGTGGTAATCCACCAACGACGATTGGAGCAGTCCTCCGCCTAGTCACCCTGGACGCACTGGCGGGCATCCTCGTGGCCGGGGTGGGTGCCTGGCTGAATAGGTCCGCTTGATATAGGTCGGCACTCATGTCAGAATTGTGTAAATGGTTAGAATAATAAAGACGGGCGCGACGGCGGCACAGACGCAGCCTAGCAAGAGACATACGAGGTCGAGGATAAAGGTCAGGTTTTTCATTGGAATGATGTTTGGTTTGGTTGGAAGATTCCCGGTGCTAACTACGGGCCGGGTCTCCGCTTCCATGGCTGTTAGCTAGTCCTTGGCCTCGGCCGAAAGTTAGAATTTGATCGTGCTGATGGTGCCGACGGCATCACCGTAGTGGGCCGGGGTCGGATAGAGTTTGAACCGTTCGATTGCCGCTCTTGCGAGGGCGATGTTGCTTTCAGTGGCGAGGGCATCGGCTTCGCGCTTATCGCGCTCGTCAAGTAAGGAGTCGCGCTCTGGTCCGGTTACTGCCGGCGCATAGATCTTGCTGGGCAGTTCCGAAAACCATTTGATGGTGGCGGATTTCCACGTTGGAAGCGGGGAAATAGTGGATTCAAGATGCAGTTCGAGGGCACCGACGATCTCCTTGGCGCGGTCCCGATAGAGTGCCGCGTCATGCTCCTGGAGCTGATGCTCCAACACCCCCGGCGTGATCTCCTCACAGATAGATTCCAGTGCTGAGAGTTCAATGCGTAGTTGCATGGCCTCCTCTTTCGTTAGGCAAAGCGGATTCTGCTGGAAGTGTTGCCAGCGTCCACGCTTGTCGGTGAGGTCTGCGGGGTAGGCACCGACGATGGCGGTGATTTTGTCCCGTCCGGTGTTGCGGATGGCGGCGAGGTCGGCGAGTGTTTTGATAGATGTTGGATTGGTCATGGCTTTGTGTTGTTGGTTGTCGGTTTGGTCGTGATGCGAATGTCGGTTAGGACGCGCGCGCCGGGGATGGTGGGATGAGGTTCAAGGTGAACGGTCAATAGCGCGTTAGGTGGTTTCGGCTTGATGGATGACATGTTGTTGTTTTGGTTGTTTGGTTAGGCTGAGAGATTGGGCACGGGTCGCCCAGGCGTTGTTCATGGCTTGGCAGGCGCGATTCACGCCACCTCCTTTCCACCGAAAATGCGGACGATCTCGCTGGCCGGGATCAGGGCTGCACCGAATCCCGTAATGGCGCGGATGCGTCCGGCCTTAACTTGGCGATACACCCATGCGCGGTGTTTACCGACCTTGCTGGCGAATTCCTCGAAAGAGAATGCTATCCTTTCGGGAGTTGGTAATTTGGCATTATTTGTTTTGCTCACGGCCAAAGCGTCGTGCCTTGTCCGATGCTGATAAAGCGTTGGTGAATCAAATAAGGCTACAAATTGCCGTTCTGTTACCAGTTAGGTCTGGATTTGGTAACAAACAATTTCAGGTCGGCACACAATCCCCGAAAGGCAGCGTAGTCATAAGGGTATCCCATCTTGCGCAGCGTCTCCCACCGATATTTTGCAGGGCGCTTGTTCTTCGGATCTGAAAACCTTGCAGAGTGCTTATCCTGCCAAAGACTCCAAACCCATGCGGTTAGAAACCGCCACTCATCCCACCCCTTGCAATCTTTGACCAGATCCACCGCGTAACCGTTTTTTGCGGTCTTGATGTCACAGTCGAACGCTGGCATTGATAACATCGCCGTTGCCGCGTCGGTGTAGATTCTGCGCCATGCAATCGGCTTTACCTCCCACGGTTCAATCTCAAGCACCTGGGTTGGGCGCGGGTAAGGAATATCGTCGATTATCTGGATTTTTCCTGGGAATAGGTGGCGGATGTCAATAGCGCGGAGTGCGAGACGACAAGGCCGAATCTCTCCTTTATATTGCACTGGTGTGTTGGGTACTGAGTCAGCGTCAATCAGGAATGATAACTCCGGCTGCCCCTTTGGATGAATGATGATTGGTTTCATGCTTTTACCTTTCTTGCCATTTCGGTTGAGTGTTTCTTGCAGAGGTGCCCATAGACCTGAGCGCATAGGACACCGCCGTCCTTGTGGCCTAGCCATCCTGCCAGCGTCGGCAGGTCCACGTTGGCTTCGATACAGCGGGTTGCGAAGATGTGGCGGAGGTCATGCACGCGGAGGTGATTGATTCCTAGACGGGCGCATGAACCGTCGAGGGCGATGCGCGGGGACTTGATGAGCATGACGGGATCATTGTCGCCTGTCGGTATCCCCACGGCGCGGAGACGGGCAAGCAAGTCGAGCGCGGCACGGATCAGAGGAACTTGGCGCATTTCTTCATTCTTGGCGGTGCGGACGATGAGATGATCGTCCTTGATGTCCTGCCACTGGATAGACTGTGCCTCTGAGATTCTCAGTCCGGTATATGCCAGAAATTCCACGGCGGCGGCGGTGGCCTTGCTGTGGGATTTTCTCTGGCTCAGGATGTCCGCAACGACCTTGGCGAATGACTCGGCAGTCGGCAGGGCCATCTTGAGAGGCTTGGGCCGGATGCGTTTCAGACTGATTGGAAGATTTGATGCAACATGGCCGGCCTCAATGGCGCGTTCGTAGGTGCGGCGAATCAGGGCCAGGCATCCGTTGTATCGGGTGGGGGATGTGGCGGCGGCGTATGCGTCCATGAGCGCCCTCAGCTCTGCCAGCGTCACGCGGGTGATGGATAGTCCCAACGGGTCCACCGGGAACTTGGCGGCGATCTTGGCGAGCGACACGGCAATCTGCTTGTAGTAGTGCTGGGTCGTTACCTTGATGGTCGGATCTTTCCGCTTGGCCTCGTCTTCAATGGCCTTGCCAAGAGTGCCGGCGGCGGATGCGTTCGGTGATCCTCTGAGTTCGGCCAGCACGGTTGGCAGGCGGAGCTTGGCGGCGTGGTAATCATCGGTATCCAAGCTGCGACGAATGAGCTTGCCACCGACCTTGGCGCTGGCGTAGTAATTGCCACCCCGATGCCTGAGAAGACAAGGAACCTTAGACTTAGCGAATTGTGCGGTGCGTTGCATGGTGTTGTGAACTGTTGCACGCTTGGTATGCACTTTCGGTATGCATTTGGCAAGATTAATCTCAGAAATCCTTATGGGGCCTGTAGCTCAGCGGTTAGAGCAGGGGACTCATAATCCCTTGGTCCTCGGTTCAAATCCGAGCGGGCCCACTGTGAGATCAAGGCGCTGTCCGTTGGTTGAGTCCGTTGGCTGTTGTCTGGATAGAACGGGTGTGAAATGTGGAATTGCCTTGGCGGGTAGGGGGAAGGTGGGGTAAAATCTTCCCGCACATGCCGACCGATGCGATTCTCTCCACGGCCCGCCAATTTCTTGGTGTGGATCCGACCGTTTCCATCACCCTGGAGCCGATCAAACGCGGCGCCTCGGGGCGGACGATTCTGCGGGTGAAGTCGAAGGTGCATGAGCCGTTCATCGGCATCCATTGGACCGATGAGCGTGAGGACAACGAGCAGTATATTCCGGTCGGGCATTTTCTCAAGAAATGCCGCCTGCGGGTGCCGACAATTCTGCATGAGAACTCCAAGCGACATGTGGTGCTGGTTGAGGATTTGGGAGATGTGGATTTGCTGTCGCTAAAGAACCGCCCGTTTGAGGAGCGCTTGCCATTTTACCGGTCAGCGCTGGAGCAGGTGGACCGCTTGTTTTATGCCAAGCCGGATAAGGATTTTGTTTTGATGCCGCCGTTTGATGCCGCGTTGTATCGCTGGGAGCAGGAGTATTTCTTGGAGTTCCTGGTGGAAGATCATCTCGGGCTCGATGCGGGTCCGTTGCGCAAGAATCCGGTGTTTGCGGATCTGGCCGAGCGTCTTGGCAAGGTGTCACGGCATCTGGTGCACCGCGATTTTCAATCGCAGAATCTACTGGTGAAGGATGGACAAGTGTGGCTTATCGATTTCCAAGGTTTGCGCCGCGGGCGTCAGGAATACGACATTGCGTCGTTGGTTTACGATCCTTATCTGGATCACTCGGTGGTCGAGCGCGAGGCCTTGTTGGGTTTGTGGGAGGAGATTTCCGATGAGCGGCCTGAGCCCCGTTTGTTTCATGAATGTGCGGCCCAGCGACTGATGCAGGCATTGGGTGCCTACGCCAATATTGTCCACAAGCGAGGGGACGAGTGGTATCGGCCGCATATAGCCACTGCGGGTCGCTTGCTGAAGGAGGTGACGGACGGGACGCCCTTGGAAGCACCGTTGGCGGCCGTTTTCAAGGTGCTGCACTGATTTTTTGTTGTGACTGTTTTTTACCATCGTCGTTGGTTGGTGGCGTTATCAGCGGCGCTGGCCGGGTTTGCCTGCTGGGGACTGGTTGCGGGAACGGGGTGTGAACGACTGGCCTTCACCGGGGTGCTGCGAGGGTTTGCCAATCCACCGTTTTTAGTTTCGGGCAAGGGCACGTGTGAGGTGGCGTGGGCGGTGCGCACCCGTGCGGAGATGACCACGCTGGATGTCCGCAAGGTGCCTGTTGTGGTATCCATCGGGGATGATCCTGACGGGGTTTTTCAATCGTTGCCGCCATCGCCAGTCGATCTGGCCGTGGTGTTGAAAAACCTGCAACGACTGGGTGCGAAACAGGCGGCGATTGCCATGGTATTGGCTTGGGAGAATCCGGATGCCGTGGCTCTGAAAGGACTGGATCTGGTGCTCAACGATTTCCAGAAGGTCATTCAAGCGACGCCGCTTGCGCGCGGAACTGTCGGGCAGGCGATGCCTCCGGCCTTGCGCCGTGCATCGCTGCCGTTAGAATTGATTCAAGGGGATAAGTCGAAGCTGCCGCTCATCAATCGAGTGGCGGTTTCCGAGGTGATTTTCGGCGGCGAGAATGTCACCGCAGGTTTTAGTTTTTTGGATGGTGGGGATTCCGGTTGTGACAAGTTGCCGTTGCTGGCCCGCTGGGAGGATGAGGAGCGGGTGGTGCTGGCCTTTCCTCTGCTTGCGGTGCTGGCCCGTTATGATCTGCCGCTGAGCGGGGTCCAAGTGAAGCTTGGGGAATTCATCCAACTCGGTCCGGCGGGACCGGTGGTGGTGATTGATCAAGACGGGCGCATGTTGCTGCCTCGCAAAGCCATGGCTTCACGTGCGTACGTTGCGGCAGCGGCGTTGATCGACGGTGCGCCGGATCTTTTGCCAGACACACCCGGGCTGATTGTGGTGCGCGACGATCAAAGCAACGCGCCGCACGCGACCCGGGAGTTTTCCGCAATGCTCACGTCCGCGATAGCCGCCATCGGCTCGGATGCCGGGCTGGGTCCATCTAACGATTATCGCAGGCTGTCCAAGGCATGGGAGGTGTCATTGCTTATGTTAGTAGGGATGCTGCTAACTGTGATGGCCGGCTGGCCCCGGTTTCAAGTGCGACTTGGCATTGGCATTCTTGCCGCACTGGCAGTGGCGGGGCAATGGCTGGCCCTGGGCATGGCGCAGGTTTGGCTGCCGGGCATGCCGGTGCTGGCTGCGATCCTCGCCGGAGGGGTTGTAATATTTCTGTTAGGTAAATTACCCCTAGCAAACCGTCAGCCCACGGCGCTGCCAGTGGCGGGTCGTCGCCTGGAGAGGGTCGGGTTGGTCATTCCGGCCACAGGCAGGTTTTTCCGCTCCGTCACGATGCGGCGGGGACCGGACGGGATTCACGAGGTGAAGCGCAGGGGGGCAAGCGTGGGGGATGAGAACCCGCTTGCAAGCGAAGCGCTCACGGTTGCGAGCGAAGTGGCTCCTGATCTGAGCGAAGTGATTCAGGCCGTTGACATATCCACCCAAGCAGCGGAGGAAGAACCCGTGCCAACGAAGGCGAGGCGAAAAGCCGCGCACAAGGCATCGTCCGTTAGAAAGAAGCGCCGCTGATGACGGGGCGAATATTGAGCGTCGAAAAGCTAACAACCGATCTATAACATCCAACCATCACTCCCTATGGACCCGATTAAGAAAGCCGATGCGCTTATTGAAGCGTTGCCGTATCTTCAAGCCTTTCGCGGCAAGACCTTTCTGATCAAGATGGGCGGCGCGGCGATGGAAGATCCCGCGCTGGTGGCCATGGTCATGCGCGACATTGTCTTTCTCGAAGTGGCCGGCATCAATCCCATCGTGGTGCACGGGGGCGGCAAAGCCATTTCTGCGGCGATGGCAACGGCCGGGCTGGAGGCGAGATTTGTTGGGGGCTTGCGTGTGACCACGGACGAGGCGATCACGATTGTCGCCCGCGTGTTGTCGGAAGAGATCAATCCGGGCCTAGTGCGGATGATGCGCGAGTTTGGCGGCAAGGCGGTGGGCATTGCCGGGCACGAGGTATTTGTTGGGGATAAAACCACGGGCACCGATGCGCAGGGCAAGAGCGTCGATTTGGGGCGGGTGGGGGAAGTGGTGGGATGCCGGTTGGAGCGGTTGGCTGCGGCGCTGGCAGCGGGCGAGGTGCCGGTTATTTCGCCGTTGGCAGCGGAGCCTGACAGCGGGTTGCCGCTCAACATCAACGCGGATTTGGCGGCGGCCGCGCTGGCCAAGGCCTTGTGCGTGGCCAAGTTGGTTTATCTATCAGATGTGCCGGGATTGTTAGCTGAGCCTTCCGATCCTGCATCCTTGATTCAATCGGTGACCTGCGGCGAAGCGGAGGTCCTGATCGCTGATGGCACCATCTCCGGCGGCATGATTCCCAAGATGCGCAGCGCCATGGACGCGCTCAACGCCGGGGTGCGCAAGGTGCACTTCGTCGATGGTCGTCAACCCCATGCTCTGTTGTTAGAAATTTTCACCGATGGCGGCATCGGCACCGAGGTGGTGCGGTAGAGAGGATCGTGGATTTGGCACAGCGGCTGGAAGCCGCAGCTACGTTGCCGTGGCGGCGGTTTGCAACCGCCATGCCCGACACTCACCGAACGGGACTTGCCAGTTCCGCTCCATGTCCGCCAGATTGCGGCCTACGCCACGGTCCAAGTGGAGTTGCCGTGGAGGAGGTCCTGCCAGGTGCCAGCGCCGCGTTTGGCGGTGGCCTGGGCGATTTGGTCGTGGACGAGTGTCTCGTAGGTGGGCTTGTCGATTTGGCGGATGACGCCCATGGGGGTGGGGAAATCCGGTTGGCCCATGGTGGCTAGCAGATGCGAATAGAGCGGGGAGGTCTGTGCGGGCTGATGGGTGAGGATATCGCCGGGGGCAGTGGTGGCGGCATCGACGACTTGCGGGGTGAGGCCGTTGAGGCGGATGGCCTTGCTCTTGTCCTTGCCGAAGAGCAGGGGTTTGCCAGTTTCGAGGAAGAGCATTTGCTCATCGCGGTTGTCCTTGCCGTAGATCGAGTCCCAAGTGGAGTCGTTGAAGATGACGCAGTTTTGGAAGATTTCGACGAAAGAAATCCCTTGGTGCGCATGGGCTGCCTTGAAGGTCTCGACCATGTGCTTCGGGTTGGTGTCCAAGGTGCGGGCGACAAAGGTGGCCTCTGCGCCGAGGGCAAACAGCACTGGATTGAGCGGGTTTTCCAGCGAACCGGTGGGCGAGGTCTTAGTTCTGGTGCCGACCGGTGAGGTGGGGCTGTATTGGCCTTTAGTAAGACCGTAGATGCGGTTGTTGAAGAGCAGGACGTTGACGTTGATGTTGCGGCGCAGCAAGTGGAGGAGGTGGTTGCCGCCGATGCTCAGACCGTCGCCATCGCCGGTGATGATCCAGACCGAGAGGTCGGGGTTGGCGACTTTCACGCCGGTGGCGACGCTGGGGGCGCGGCCATGGATGGTGTGGAAGCCGTAGGTGTTCATGTAAAACGGGAAGCGGCTGGAGCAGCCGATGCCACTGATGATGACGAAATTTTCGCGGGGCACGCCGAGATCGGGGAAGGTGCGTTGCAGCGAGTTGAGGATAGCGTAATCGCCGCATCCCGGGCACCAGCGAACTTCGTTAGGTGGGACGAAATCCTTGCGGCTCAATTCCGGGACTGCGGGGAGGTTTGGGGTTGCGGTGGCCATGGCGGTTAGGCGGTGAAAATTTCGAGGATGCGTTCGCGGATTTCGCTGATTTTGAAGGGTTGGCCTTTGATTTTTCCCATGCTGAGAGTGTCGATCAGGAACTTGGCGCGGATGATGATGCTGAGTTGGCCGTTGTTGAGTTCGGGAATGAGCACCTGGTCAAAGCCTTGGATGAGTTCGCCAAGGTCAGGCGGCAGGGGGTTGAGGTAACGCAAGGTGCTGCTGCTCACCGCATGGCCTTCGTTGCGGAGGGCGGTCACGGCCGAGGTGATGGCTCCGTGCGTGCCGCCCCAACCGAGGACGAGCAGCTTGCCGCTGCGGGCGCCGTTGATTTCCATGGGCGGCATGCTGTTAGCGATGCCGGCGACTTTGGCCGCGCGCAAGCTAGTCATCAGGCTATGGACTTCGGGGTCGTAACTGATGGCACCTTTTTCATTTTTCTCGATGCCGCCGATGCGGTGTTCGAGGCCGGGTTGGCCGGGGATGGCGTGGGTGCGGGCGAGGGTTTGCGGGTCGCGGGCGAAGGCCACGTAGGGTTTGGCTTCATCCGCAAAGGGTTTGGAAATATCCGGCAGGGTCGACTCGTCGGGCACCAGCCATGGCTCGGAGCCGTTGGCCAGATAGCCATCGGTGAGCAAGATGACGGGGGTGGAATATTGGAGGGCAATGCGCGCCGCTTCAAACGCCGCGCTGAAGCAATCGGATGGAGAGTTGGCGGCAATGACGGGCAGCGGGCTTTCGCCATGGCGACCGTAGAGCGCTTGGAGCAGGTCAGATTGTTCGGTTTTGGTAGGCAGGCCGGTGCTGGGACCGCCTCGCTGGACGTTGATAATGACCAGCGGCAGTTCGGTGGTGACGGCCAGGCCCATGAACTCGCTTTTCAAGCACATGCCGGGGCCGCTGGTGGCGGTGGCCGCGAGCTTGCCGGCGTAACTGCCACCGATGGCGACGCCGATGGCGGCGATTTCATCTTCGGCCTGGACGGTGGTGACGCCGAAGTGTCTGTAGCCGGCGAGGGTTTCGAGCACGGAGGTGGCCGGGGTGATTGGATAGCCGGAGAATAACAACTCACGACCGCAGCGTTGAGAGGCGGCAATGAGTCCGAGGGCGGTGGCTTCGTTGCCGGAGATTTTCCGATAGATGCCGGGTGCCACATCGGCGCGCGCCACCCGGTAGCGCTCGATGGTGATTTCGGAGGTTTCTCCAACAAAATAACCAGCCTTGACCACACCGCTGTTGGCGGCGGCCAGTTCGGGCAATTTCTTCGCCCACTTGGCAGTGATATA
The DNA here is from genome assembly GCA_037133375.1 of Verrucomicrobiota bacterium. Classification (GTDB taxonomy): domain Bacteria; phylum Verrucomicrobiota; class Verrucomicrobiia; order Verrucomicrobiales; family Akkermansiaceae; genus Luteolibacter. The sequence continues at coordinate 11,578 of JBAXOF010000019.1, forward strand.
ATCGAGGGTTGGCTCGATCGGGCGGCTATAGACCCAACACATGAAGCCAAGAGCGAAGAAATTTTTGCAGCGGAGTTTTTCGCGGTTGGTTAGTGTCGATTCCTTGAGGGCATCGAGTGCCAAGCCGGTGATGTCGAGGGCGATGAGGATATATTTTTCCGCCAGGCGTGGGTCATCCAGCGGGTTGCTGGCGAAGCCGGCCATCTTCAGGTTATCCTCGGTGAAGGCGGCGGTGTTGACCACCAGCAGGCCGCCGGCGACCAGATCCGGGAGGTGGACGGCGAGGGCGGCAGGGTTCATGGCGACCAATGCGTCAGGGGCATCGCCAGATGTTAGAACCTTGGTGCTGCCGAAGTGGACTTGGAAGGCGGAAACACCGCCGATGGTGCCGACTGGGGCGCGGATTTCAGAGGGGTAGTCCGGGAAGGTGGCGATTGAGTTGGGAATGGTGACGCTGCTATCGGTGAAGCGTTCGCCAACGATTTGCATGCCATCACCGGAGTCTCCGGCGAAGCGGACAACCACTGATTTCATCTCTCGAAAGCCGGGGGAGGGATCGGACATAGGGGTGTGTTTTGCTTGCTCGCGCGGCAATTTGGTAGGAGATTCCAACACTGTCAACTATGGCGGCGGTTTTTGAAGAAGTTTTTTTCATGCAGCGTGGGGAGGCTGGTCTGCATATTCCGATTGCCACACGGGGCGAATCGGGCATTTTCCCGGCATGCGAAACATTCGTCAGGCGTGGAAGTTCTGGTTGTTGCCATTGCTTTGGATGATCGTGATTTTTTCCGCGTCCGCGGATGGTCAGTCGGCGCACCATTCCTCGCGCATTTTTGAGCCCTTGATGCACTGGCTGTTTCCGCAGATGTCGCCACTGCGTATCGGGGAGATTCAATACCTGTTCCGCAAGTGCATGCACTTGACAGAATTCGCAGTGCTGGCGGGGCTGTTGTGGTGGGCGTTGCGTCACACCAAAGGCACCGCCGCTGGCCCATGGCAGTGGTCGGACGCCGGCCAGGTGCTGATCTTGGTGGTGCTCTACGCGGCCAGCGATGAAATTCATCAGGCGTTCATTCCGTCGCGCACCGGACGGTTTTCTGACGTGCTGGTGGACACGGCCGGTGGGGCCATCGGGTTGGGGTGGCTCTGGCTGTGGGGCAAAATGTGCAAAATGAGGATTGCCCGCCGTGGTGGAATGGCATGAAATGCGCGCCGTGCGTTACGAACCAATCGATCCCCAGTTTTTTATCCGCAATCGCGAGCGCTTACGCGGCTTGCTCAAGCCTAACAGCATAGTGATTCTCTGTGCCAACGACCTTATGCCTACCAATGCCGATGGTTCGATGGCATTCAAACAAAACAGTGACCTCTACTACCTGACCGGGGTGGATCAGGAGGAAACCGTGTTGGTGCTGATGCCGGATGCGGTGGATTCGAAAGACCGGGAGTGGCTTTTTGTGAAGGAAACCAGCGAGCTGATCGCCATTTGGGAAGGCGACAAGCTGAGTAAGGAAGCGGCCCGTGCTGCCACCGGCATCGAGCGGGTGGAGTGGACCAGTCAATTTGAATCGTCCCTGCACCGGCTCGTGCCGCAGGTGGATCATATCTATCTGTTCACCAACGAGCACCTGCGCGCCAGTGTGGCGGTGGAAACCGCCAATGACCGCCTCATCAAGGACTGCCAGCGCCGCTATCCGTTGCATCGTTACGAACGCCTGGCCCAGTTGATGAACCGCCTGCGCATCATCAAGGAGCCGGTGGAAATCCAGATCATCCAACAAGCCTGCAATATCACCGAAGCCGGCTTCCGCCGGGTGCTCGGCTTTATCAAACCCGGCGTGGGTGAGTGGGAAATCGAGGCGGAGTTCATTCACGAATTCCTCCGCCGCGGGTCGCGCGGGTTTGCCTACGGCCCGATCATCGGCTCTGGCAAGGGTGCCTGTGTGCTCCACTATGTGGAAAACGACAAGATCTGTCAGGACGGGGAGATGGTGCTCATGGATGTGGCCGCCGAGTATGCCGGATGGAACTCGGATCTGACCCGCACCGTGCCGGTCAACGGGCGCTTCACCCCGCGCCAACGTCAGGTCTATGATGCGGTGTTGCGCGTCGTGCGCGGTGCCAATGCCATCCTGCGTCCCGGCATCCGGATTTTGGATTACCAAAAGCAAGTCATTGAGATGATGGAAGGCGAGTTGATCGGGCTGGGCTTGATCGATGCCAAGGCCGCCAAGGCGCAAGGGCCGGACAAACCGTTGGTGAAGAAATACTTCATGCACGGCACCTCGCACCATCTCGGCGTGGATGTGCACGATGTGTTTCCGCCGCACGAACCGGTGGCCGAAGGCATGGTTTTCACCATCGAGCCGGGGATCTATATCCGTGAGGAAAACCTCGGCGTGCGCCTGGAAAACGATGTGCTCATCGGCAAGGACGCCAACCTCGACCTCATGGCCAATATCCCCATCGAAGCCGACGAGATCGAAGCGCTCATGGCCAAATAACCCGGCTGAAAAGGTAACCGCAGGTTCTTTGTAGGCGCGTTGGTGACAACGCGGCGGGTGATGGCAAGGCATCCGGGGACGCGGGCTTTGCCGCCCGCATTCTAACGAATGTCGACGGAGAGAAGTCATGGATTTCCTGATTGCATAGGCGGATTCCCCTGACTTACCCTCGCCGCACCCCCATGGTTGATTCCACCCTCCCCACCCGAAAAATCGAGCCGCAGGTCCAGCAACTTGTGGCCACCATCGGCGATCAATTTGCGGTGCAGGGGGAGTTTGTTTGCGGCGAGGAAATCGACAGTGGTCACATCAACGCCACCTACAGCGGCACCTTTCGTCAGGCGGATGGGTCCCTGCGGCGCTATATTTTCCAGTCGATCAACCGCAAGGTATTCAAGGATCCCTATGCCGTGATGCACAACGTCGAGTGCGTGACGCGCCACATCAACGACAAGGTGTTGCGGGTGAAAAAGGATCTCGGCGGGCAAACGCTCAATTTGTTTCCCGCCCGCAGCGGCGGTGCCTGGGTGGAAGACCCCGCCGGCGGAGTCTGGCGCTGTTACAATTTCATCGAGGGCTGCGTCACTTATGATGTCGTCGAAAACACCCGTCAGGCCTATCAGGCCGCCCGCGCCTTCGGCTCCTTCCAGGACCTGGTCAGTGACCTGGATGCCACCTCCATCCGCGAAACCATTCCGGATTTCCACCACACCCGCAAGCGCTTCCAACGCCTGCTGGAGGTGGCCGCAGCGGACCCCTGCGGACGCCTCGCCGCCGTCCGTCCCGAGTTCGATTTCGTTTGTCAGCGCGAATCTCTAACAGGAATGCTGCTCGCTGGCATCGCGGCGGGAGCCATCCCGCTGCGCGTCACCCACAACGACACCAAAATCAACAACGTGATGATCGACGCGGAAACCGACGAGGCGGTGTGCGTGATCGATCTGGACACCGTGATGCCAGGCCTGGCGCTTTACGACTTCGGCGACCTGGTGCGCAGTGCCACCAGCCCCGCGGCGGAGGACGAGACGGACCTGTCCAAGGTGCAAATGCAGATGCCGATGTTTGAGGCACTGGTGGAAGGCTATCTGGATTCCGCCAGCGCCTTCATCAACGACACGGAGATCGAGCACCTTGCCTTCGCCGGCAAGTTGATGACCTTGGAAGTGGGGATTCGCTTTCTAACAGACCACATCGAGGGCGACGTCTATTTCAAGACCCACCGGCCCAACCACAATCTCGACCGCTGCCGGACCCAGCTCAAGCTCGTGGAACGCATCGAGGATCGCGAAAATGAGATGAACGCCTTCGTCCGCAAAGTCCGCAGGGGCAAGCGATAGGAAAAGCTCAGGATTTCCGCTTGGGGAAGTATTTCACGTTGGGCAGGTGTTGGAAAGCGTCGTCCTGCGTCCACAGGGTGGCGTTGTGGCTGTTGTCGATGACCGGCCACAAGGAGAAGTCCCCGGTGAGCGTGGCGGCTTCGCTGGCGGGGTGGCCGCGGCGGGTGAAGTTGACGTGGAACTCCTGCAGAACCTGCACGCTGATGGCGGTGCGTCCAAGGAGGTGCCAGCCATCCTCAATCAACGCCAGGGCAATGCCACGTTTGGCCACCGCGTCCAGATCGTAACCGTAGAGGAGAATGTTGGTGTCGAGGAAGCGTTCAATGGCCATGGACTTGATCCCGGGTGAGAGGCTGGCCGCCAAGGTGGTAGCCGTGGCGCAGACGGGCCAGCGCGGCGGCGGGTGGGGCGGGTGGTGTTTCCTCCCGCAGCACGGTCTCCAACCCCTCAATGACCAGATTCTTGATCGAGCAGCGGCGGCGTGCCGACGCAATCTTGGTCCGCTCAAGAAGGTTGTCGGGCAGATCAATGGTGGTTTTCATATGGCCATAAATACGTGAATATTGCCAGCTGTCAAGAAACGAGGGAAATTTTCTCAGGTTTCCCCCTGCGTTCTCACCCACGCGTCTACCCAGACCGGGCGTCAGCGTGGCGCCAGGGTTTCCAACAGGAGCACCGGGGTGCGGGTGAGGTCGGATTTCTCCAGGTCGAGGGTGAGGAAAACCGCCCAGTCATTGAGGTCGTCGGGGTCAATCAGGGATTGCTCGACGGGCAGGAACTTTTGCGAGTCGGATGGTTTTGGTAACTCCGGCAGGTGGGTGTGGCGGGCGTTGCGCGCCTCCGGGTCGAGACGGATGTGGTGGCGGGCGGCGTGATAGGCGTCCAACAGTTTGAGCAGGCGCTCGTGGGTCCACGGCTTGCCGGCGGCGTCGGCCGGCTCTAACAATCCTAGCGCGGTTGCGGTTTGATAGCGGGAGAGCGCGGTGACGAGGGTGAGCAGGTGGTTGCGCAAGTGGCGGCTGAAGGCGGCGCGGTCGCGGGTGAACGGCGGGACCGGAATTTGGGATTTGGGATTTGAAATTTCAGATGGGGCGTCTGTCAGGCCGATGCTCTGCCACTCATTGAGCATGCTCGAGTCGGTGTGGCGGACGATGAGTTCGAGGAACGATTCCGCCTCATGAACGGCCTCGGTTTTGGCGGCGTCTGGGACGGTCTGGGAGAGCACCTTATACACCTCGTTGAGGTGGCGCAACAGGACCGCCTCGGCGCGTTCGAGTTTGTAGGTCTTGATGTAGTCTTCGAACGACTGATAGTTCTCTAACATCTCCCTGGCGATCGACTTGGGCCGGACGTTTTCGCTGCCAAGATACGGGTGGCGCAGCTTGAAGGCATTGAAGGTGCTGTAGATGAAGTCCTTGCCAGGCATCGGCCATTCGACCTCCTCAAGTCGGGCGATGCGCGCGTCATACTCAACCCCCTCGTCCTTGAGGCGGGCCATCAGTTCGGATTTGAGCAGGTCGACTTGTTTGCGCAGCACCACATCCGGGTTTTCCAGGATCGCCTCGATCAGGGAGATCAGGTTGGGCGCGTAGTCGGCGGCGGCCGGATCAAGTTGCGGGAGCGCGTCCAACAACCACAGGCTCAGCGCGTGGTTGAGCGAAAAATCCTCGGGCAGGGAGACATCCACGACAACTTTGTTAGGACCGTTGCGGGCGGCGACCGGCAGGATGTGCAGGATCTTGGAACCGACCAGGCCGCGGAAAAGTTGCCAGGCCCGTTTGGTTAGATCGGCGCGCTTGGCGGGAGGTTCGTGGCAGCGCTGGATGAGGTCCTTGAGGGCGGCGCAGCCATCCTCGGTGGTGCGCGAGAGCACGTTGAGCAGCGTGTGGTGGGCGATGGCAAAGCTGGAGCTGAGCGGCTCAGGCGGCGCCGCGCGGAGTTTGTCGAAGGTGGTCTCGTCCCAGTGGACGAAGTTGTGCTCCGGCGGCTTGCGTTTGACGAGGCTGCGTTTCTTGTTAGGATTGCCGGCGGCCTTGGCTTCGAGTTTGAGGTTCTCGATGACATGTTCGGGCGCTTGGGCAACCACATAGCCAATGGCATCGAAGCCGCGGCGGCCGGCACGGCCGCAGATCTGGCGGAAGTCCCGCGCGCTGAGGATCTTGGTGCCCCGGCCATCGTATTTGCACAGCCCGGTGAACATCACCGTGCGGATCGGCACGTTGACCCCGACGCCCAGGGTGTCGGTGCCGCAAACCACCTTGAGCAGGCCCGCCCCGGTCAACTTTTCTATCAAGAGCCGGTATTTCGGCAAGAGTCCCGCGTGGTGGATGCCGATGCCGTGGCGCAGGATTTTGGCCAGCTCACGGCCATAGGGGCTGCGGAAATCGGCGTGGTGAAGGGCGCGGGCAATGGCACCCTTTTCCTCCTTGCTGCAATAGTTGGTGGACAGCAGGTCGCGCGCGGTCTCGGCGCATGCGTTCTGGGTGAAGTGGACCAGATAGATCGGCGCCTGGCCGGCCTCCACGAGTTCGGCCACCTTGTCCTGCAACAGGGTGGTGGAGTAGGAAAATTCCAGCGGCACCGGGCGTTGGTCGGAGTGGACGAGGGCGGTCGGTGCCTTGGTTAGAGTGGTGAGTTGTCTGGCAAAAGCCGAGGCGTCGCCGAGGGTGGCGGACATCAGCAGGAAGCGGGCACGCGGCAGGGTGAGCAGCGGGATTTGCCAGGCGGCGCCGCGCGCGGGATCGGCGTAGTAGTGGAACTCGTCCATGATGATGTCATCGACGGGAGCGGCGGCCCCATCGCGCAAGGCCATGTTGGCGAGGATCTCCGCGGTGCAGCAGATGACCGGCGCGGCGTGATTGACGCTGGCATCGCCGGTGAGCATGCCGACATGCTGCGGGCCGAAGCTGCGGCAGAGGGCGAGAAATTTCTCGTTAGCGAGGGCTTTGATAGGGACTGTGTAAAATGAGCGGCGCCCCTGGCAGAGGGATTTGAACTGCATGGCCAGCGCCACCAGCGTCTTGCCGGAACCGGTGGGGGTGTCGAGGATGACGTTCTTGTCTTGGAAAATTTCCAGGATCGCTTCTTCCTGATGCGCATACGGCTCGATGCCGGCGCTGGTTAGATAGTCGAGGAAGACATTGAGGATGTCATCGGCCGCAGCCCCGCGCGGGAGCAGGGCGGGAGCGAGCGGGTGGGACATGGCCTAGAGAAGTCCGGGAATGGCCGGAGTGCAAGCGTTTCAAGGAGCTCCCCCTTGAGTTTTCCGGCGTCCCGCGGCATCACTCGAAGGCCTTGCCTTTTCTAGCAAGCCATAGCGGTTGGAGGCGGGTTTTCTTGGCGTTGGGGGCGACCGGGATCAGGTGTTCGGCCACGGCAAAGCCACAGCGTTGTAGGCGGCGGGTGAGGTTGGGTTCCGGACGTGACGCGGCGATGGCGAGCAGGCCACCCGCTTGCAGCGCCTCATAGGCGGCGGCCAGCCAGCGCCGGTCATCGACCCATGGGCGGTGGCGTTCGCCGGTGGGGGCGGCGTCCAGATGGATGATGATGGCGTGGAGGCTGCCGGCATGTTGGGCCAGACCGGCGAGACCCGGATCTAACACTAACGTGACGCGCGGATCGTTGTTGAACGGACTGGCGGGCAGGTGCGTGCGATGCCACAGCGGAAGGTCGGGTAGCGGTTCGGCGACGATAAAGCTGGCGCGTTTTTGCGGCAGCGCGGCGGCCACAGCGGCCAGGGTGTGGCCGAGGGCGAGCCCAACAAGAAAGATCTTCGGTTGGCGGGCGGGACGGAATGGGGCACAGGCCAGGCGGGCGAGTTCTTCTTCCGCGCCCTGGGTGGCGGGTCCGGCGATTTGCTGGCCCTGAACTAGCAGATAGTGGCGGCCGTCATGTTCCTGCAGGACCAGAGGTGTGCCGTCCGGGAGTTGGGTTGTAGCGAGAGAATGGCGCGGTTTCATGGGGCGGATGGGGGTGGTGGGCTGGGCGGGTCTTACGGTAAAAGTCACGTCATGTCCACACAACCCGCAGCGGCGGATGCTCCCAAGCGGCTTGCGCCTGAAGTGGCGGTCTGGAGGCGTCGCTGGCACCTGGCTGCCCAAACAGAAAACCCCGGCGTTGAGGCCGGGGTTTTCATCAGTTCGAGATATAAATTGAAGGGTGGAATGCGGCAGAGGGCTTATAGGCTGCCCTTGAGCACGGACGATGGCTTGAAGCCGACGGACTTGGAGGCACCGATTTTCATCGATTCGCCAGTCTTCGGGTTGCGACCCATGCGCGCGGCACGCTTCTTTACTTCGAAAGTGCCGAAGCCAATGATCTGGACCTTCTTGTCTTTCTTGATGCCCTTGGCGATCGAATCAAAAACGGCTTCGACGGCTTCGTCAGCGGCGCGTTTGGTGGTGTCTTTACCGAGGGCTTTTTGGACGGTTTCAATAAGTTCTGCTTTGTTCATGGCAGCGGCTTTTATGCGAATAGGGGGGGTGGGTGACAAGGAAAAACCTGAGGAAACATCATTTTTTTTCTCAGCGAGTTCTTGACTTTTGTGGTCAATGCGTGCGCAAGGAGCCTTACCACAAGGGAAATCACTGCTGCAAGCGCGCCAATGTTGTGGATGTTAGAAAGAGTTAGATCGGTGGCAAGAGGCTTCGGCGGCGAAAAAATAGTGCTTCAAAAGTTGTTTGAAATCAACGGGTGCGCAGTAAATGTGAAAATCTGCGGGGAAAATGCTTGCGGATTCACCGGGTGGTTCTATTGTCGCCCCTCCCAAATCATGCGTTTGATTTTTTCCACATCGGTCCTTTGGTTGGCATCTCCCCTCATGGCTTGTGCAGGGGAAGAGGGCGGCTTGGCGGAGCATGCGGAACGGCTCTGGCCGGGGCTGCCGATCACCAACTCGATGCTGATGGTGTGGATTTCGGTCGCCATTATCACCTTGTTTTGTCGGGCGGCCACCAAGCAGATGGCGCTGGTGCCTGCCGGTTTTCAAAATTTCGCGGAGTGGGTGGTGGAGGGTCTCTATGACTTCATCGGCAGCATATTAGGTCCATACATGGTGAAGAAGACCTTTTGGTTTTTTGCCTCGATATTCCTGTTCATTCTGGTGACCAACTGGGTCGGTTTGATTCCAGGGGTGGGCACCATTGGTCGCTACAACGAGCACGGCGAGATTGTGGGGTTTCTGCGCGGGGGTAATGCCGATTTGAACATGACCCTGGCGATGGCGTTCATCTTCAACATCCTGTGGTTGTATTGGGCGCTGGCTGAGAACGGCGTGCGCGGCTTTCTCGCGCATATCTTCGCGCCCAAGGGTGAGTTTCACGGGCTCATGCGCATTTTCATGGTGACGACCTTTCTCGCTGTGGGCGCGCTGGAAGTTATCTCCATCTGCATCCGCCCGGTGGCGCTCACCTTCCGTTTGTTTGGCAATATCTACGGTGGCGAGCAGACGTTAGATAAGCTGATGGGTCTGGTGCCGAAGAGTCTGGCGTTTTTGCCGGCGCTGCCATTTTTATTCATGGAGCTATTCGTAGGCTTCGTGCAGGCGCTGGTATTCATGTTGCTCACTGCCGTCTTCTTGCGCCTCATCTGCGAACACACCGGACACGAACCTCACTGAAACTCCCGGCGCTTGGACCATGCTGGACCGTGGGAGGCGCCCGAAACCAACACACAACCCCAACCAACTGATATCATGACTCTAATCCCCATGCTTGCTGAAGCCGCTTCCGGAATGGTCGGCAACATTCACATCGCCGGTGCCGCGCTCGGTGCCGGCCTTGGCATCGGCATCCTTGGCTCCAAAGCCGCGGAAGCCACCGGTCGCAATCCGGGTGCCTCCACCCCGATTCTGGTCAATGCGATTATTTTCGCCGCCTTGGCCGAAGGGGTGTTCATCCTCGCTGCCTTTGCCATCAAGTAACCGCGGGAGTGTATCTCACCGCCGGGGGCCGGCGTGACAGCCCTCCCCCTGCGGTTTATTTCCGGTTTTTCTCTTTCACCAGCCTATCCGCCATGTTCACGCTCCTTGCTCTAGCCGCCGAGTCCCACGACTCCGCCGTTGCCGAAATGTTGGGGAAATTCGGCGTCAATTGGCCGAATTTCATTGCCAGTTGCATCAACTTCCTGCTGGTCATCTGCGTCCTCAAGAGATATGCCTTTGGCCCGATCCAGGCGATGCTAGAACAACGCCGTGAACGCATCGCCGAGGGTGAGGAAAAGCTCAAGCTCATCGAACAACAACTCGCCGACTCCGAGCAGACGACCGCAGCCGCCATTGCCAAGGCCCACGCCGAAGCCGTGCGCATGCTTCAGGAGGCCAAGCTGGGAGCCGCCGCTTTCACCGAGCAAAAAGCCCAGGAGGCCATCGCCCAAGCCCAACAGATACTGATCAAGGCGGAAGCCGCCGCCAAGGCCGACCGCGAGCGGCTCGGCATCGAGTTGAAGCGCGAATTCGGCCGCCTGGTGGCCTCGACCACCGCGCAGGTAGCCGGCAAAGTTCTAACACCTGACGACCAGCGCCGCCTCAGCGAAGCCGCGCTGGCCGAGGTCGAAGCCTAGTTTTACGTTAGATAAGCCGTGCTGCCATGAAGATCTCAAAACTTGCCACTGCCAGTGCCCGCCGCCTGTTTGGGTTATGCCAGACCGACGGGCGGCTGGACGAGGCGAAGTTGCGGCTGGTGGTGGCCCGCCTGGTGGAGGCCAAGCCGCGTGACTATCGCGCGATTTTATCCGCCTTGCACCGCCTGACCCGCCTCGCCGAGGAGCGCCGCAAGGTGACCGTGGAGAGCGCAGTGGAATTGGACGCGTCCAGTCAGCAGCGCGTGCTGGCTGGTCTAACAAAAAAATACGGACCGGATCTGGTGCTCCAATATCAAGTCAACCCTTCCCTGCTCGGTGGTCTGCGCATCCGGGTGGGCAACGATGTCTTCGACGGCTCCGTGCGGGGCCGCCTTGACCGCTTCGCCACCGCGCTGTGATTTTTTTCCTTAGCCCCTGACAACCGTCCCCCTAGCAAACTTCTCCCATGAGCAGCATCCTCCAGGAACTCGAACAACAGATCGCCGGCATCACCACGTCCGTCGAAAAATCCAATGTCGGCACCGTCATTCAGGTCGGCGATGGCGTCGCCAAGGTCGAAGGGCTCTCTGACGTGATGCTCAATGAAATGATCGAGTTTGGCGGCGGGGTCACCGGCATGGCGCTTAACCTCGAGGAAAGCGAAGTCGGGGTCGTTCTGCTGGGTAACTACGCCGCCGTCAAGCAAGGTCACGAGTGCCGCACTACCGGCAGGTTGTTGTCCGTTCCGGTCGGGGTGGCGGTGCTTGGTCGCGTGGTCAACGCGCTGGGCGAACCGATTGATGGCAAGGGAGACATCGCCGCGGCCGCGTTCTATCCGATGGAGAAGATTGCGCCCGGCATCATCAAGCGCAAGTCGGTTTCAGTGCCGGTGCAGACCGGCATCATGTCCATTGACGCGATGATTCCGATTGGCCGCGGCCAGCGCGAACTCATCATTGGCGACCGCTCCACGGGCAAGACCACCATCGCGGTGGACACCATCATTTCCCAAGCCCAACAAAACAAAGCCGCGGAGCAGGGCAAGTTGCAGAACCACAAGCCGTTGTATTGCATCTACGTGGCCATCGGCCAGAAACTCTCCAACGTCGCCCGCACCCAGAAAATCCTCGAAGATGCCGGGGCGATGGAATACACCACCATTGTTTCCGCATCCGCTTCGGACGCGGCGGCCATGCAGTATCTGGCGCCCTATGCAGGTTGCGCCATTGCCGAGTATTTCATGGATCAGGGCAAGGACTGCCTGATTGTTTTCGACGACCTGTCCAAGCATGCGGTGGCCTACCGCCAGGTGTCGCTGATTCTGCGCCGCCCGTCCGGGCGCGAGGCCTATCCTGGCGATGTGTTCTATCTGCATTCGCGCCTCCTCGAGCGCTCCGCCCGTCTGTCAGAAAACGCCGGCGGTGGTTCGCTTACCGCACTGCCCATCATCGAGACCCAGGCGGGTGACGTTTCCGCCTACATTCCCACCAACGTCATCTCCATCACCGACGGCCAGATTTTCCTGGAGACAGACCTGTTCTATCAAGGCATCCGGCCGGCCATCTCGGTCGGTCTGTCGGTGTCCCGCGTCGGGTCCGCGGCGCAAACCAAGACCATCAAATCGGTGGCCGGCACCACCAAGCTTGACCTCGCGCAATTCCGCGAGCTGCAAGCCTTCGCCCAGTTCGGGTCCGACCTCGACGCCTCCACCAAGAAGAAGCTTGAGCGCGGCGCGCGCATCGTGGAACTCTTCAAACAGAACCAATACAGCCCGCTAGCTATGGAGATGGAATCGATCTATCTTTTCGCCATGCAAAACGGCTATTTCGATGACGTGCGCGTCGCCGATGTCCGGCGCTTCCAGGCCGGTCTCGGTGAATTCTTCAACACCCGCAAGTCCGAGTTGCTCGAAAGGATTCGCAACGAGAAGCCCGACCTCAAGAAGGACGCCGCCATGGTTGAGGCCGTCAAGCAGGGCGTCGCCGACTTTAAAATGGGCTGGAAATGATATTAGATGTTATTTGTTAAAGGTTATTAGATGAAGACCTGGCACCTGCAAATGGTTTACCCATAACCCTTAACTCCACCTCCCCCAATGGCCAATCTCCGAGACATCCGCCGGCGCATCAAGTCGGTGAAGAACACCGCGCAGATCACCCGCGCGATGCAGCTGGTCGCCGCGGCCAAGATGAAGAAGGCGCAGGAGCAGGCACTGGGTGGGCGCGCCTACTCCAAACACCTGTTGCAGGTGCTGTATGACATCCGCAAGGACTTCCGGGATGAACTGCATCCGTATCTGGAGCAGCGGCCTGGCAACCGCGAGCTGGTGCTGGTCATTTCCACCGACAAGGGGCTCTGCGGCGCGATCAACACCAACCTGGCCCGCAAGATCCAGGCGCAGACATCCCCGCAGGCGGACTTTGTCACTGTGGGCCGCAAGCTGCGGGTGCTGTGCGAAAAACTCGGCAAGAAAGTCCTTGCGGATTTCACCGTCAGGGATCCGGTGCCATTTAGCGAGACCCGTCCGATCGCCAGTTTTGTTGGGAAACAATTCATGGAGCGCAATTATGACAAGGTCTCCATTGCCTTCACCAATTTCTACAACACGCTGCGGCAGGAGCCCAAGGTGGTTACGTTGTTGCCGTTGCAGGGCCACCGACCGGATGAAGACCAAGCCTTTGAGATGATCGGCGGCGGCTTCTCCCTAGAAGCGCACAAGAGCGATCCGGATCGCGACTTTGAGTTTGAGCCCAATCCTGCGGAGGTGCTGGCCACGATTCTGCCGCTCTATCTCAACTACGAGGTGTTTCAGGCGCATCTGGAGGCCCGCGCCTCCGAGCATTCAGCACGCATGGTCGCGATGAAATCGGCCACCGACAACGCGCAGAAGTTTATCAAGGAACTCACCCTCGAATACAACAAGCTGCGCCAGGGCGCCATCACCTCCGAGCTTCTCGAAATCACCACCGCCATGAAAGCCATGGAATGACCGAGGGTTGTTCCACTTGCTTATGAGTCACCGCAAGTCCATAATGCCACATGAAAATCGTAACTGAACAAGAAGCCAGCGCCAACCTCGCCCGCTTGGCGGACGAAGTCTATGCAAGCCATGAACCTGTGTTCATCGCCCGCGATGGTGGGGCGACCGTGGTTTTGCTTTCGCTCGAAGATTACGAATCCAGAAACGATACGGAATACCTGCTCGGAAACACGGTCAACGCGGCGCGTCTCATGGATGCCGTGGCGAAGTTTCCAAGTAAGGAAGGATATTCGGAGCACGAACTCATCGGTGCATGAAGTTAACATTCTTTGACCAAGCGTGGAATGACTATATATATTGGCAGCAAACCGATAGAAAAATGCTGGGTAAAATCAATCAATTGCTCAAGGATATTTCGCGAACACCCTACGCGGGGGAGGGAAAACCCGAACCCATGAAACACCAACTCGCCGGCTGTTGGTCCCGCAGAATCGACCGTGAACACCGCTTGGTTTATCGGGTGGAAGATGGCTTGATTTATATCATGCAATGCCGTTTTCATTACGAACGTTGAGCAATCCCTCAAACCACCCCAACCACCCTACTTTCATGAACACCGGAACCATCGTCCAAATCATCGGCGCCGTCATCGACGCGGATTTCTCCAAGGCCAGTAACCTACCCACCATCTATAATGCGCTGGAGGTCCAATACGTCCTCAACGGCGTGGACACCAAGCTGGTGCTCGAGGTCCAGCAACACCTTGGTGACGGGTGGGTGCGCGCCGTCGCCATGTCCACCACCGACGGTCTCAAGCGCGGGATGATCCTCACCGACACCGGCGAGTCCATTTCGGTTCCGGTTGGCAAGCAGGTGTTGGGCCGCATCTTCAATGTTACCGGCGATTTGGTGGATGAAAACGTGCCCATCGCCGATGCGTCGCAGCGTTCACCCATCCATCGGCCCGCGCCACTGCTCACCGAGCAATCCGCCAATACTGAGGTGTTGGTCACGGGCATCAAGGTGATTGACCTGATTTGTCCGCTGCTCAAGGGCGGCAAGGGCGGCATGTTCGGGGGTGCCGGCGTCGGCAAGACCGTCGTCATCATGGAACTCATCAACAACATCGCCAAAGCCCACGGCGGATTCTCCGTGTTTGCCGGGGTGGGCGAGCGCACCCGTGAAGGCAACGACCTCTACTGGGAGATGATAGAGTCCGGCGTCATCGCCACCGAGCGCGATGACAAGGGCCATCCGAAGCTTGATGCCAAAGGCAACCCGGTGTTGGCTGACGGCTCGAAGGTCGCCTTGGTTTATGGCCAGATGAACGAGCCGCCCGGTGCCCGCCTGCGCGTCGCCCTTTCCGCCCTCACCATGGCCGAGCACTTCCGCGATGAGGACAACCAGGATGTGCTGCTCTTCGTCGATAACATCTTCCGTTTCTCGCAGGCCGGCTCGGAAGTGTCTGCTCTGTTAGGACGCACGCCCTCAGCCGTCGGCTATCAGCCGACCCTCTCCGAGGAAATGGCCGGCCTACAGGAGCGCATCACTTCCACGAACAAAGGATCGATCACCTCCATCCAGGCGGTCTATGTGCCGGCCGACGACTTGACCGATCCTGCGCCAGCCAACACCTTCGCGCATTTGGATGCGACGGTGGTGCTGGAGCGTGCGCTAGCCGAGCAGGCGTTGTTCCCCGCGGTGGACCCGCTGGCGTCCACCTCCAAGGCGCTGGCCCCTGACATCATCGGGGAAGAGCACTACCGGGTGGCGCGTGGCGTCCAACAAGTTTTGCAGCGCTACAAGGACTTGCAGGACATCATTGCCATTCTGGGCATGGACGAGTTGTCCGATGAAGATAAGATGAGTGTCTTCCGCGCCCGCAAGATCCAGCGCTTCCTCACCCAGCCCTTCAATGTGGCCGAAGTTTTCACCAACGTCCCCGGCGTGCTCGTCTCCATCGAGGAAACCGTCAAGGGCTTCGCCCAAATCCTCGATGGCAAACTCGACGACGTCCCCGAAGGCAATTTCTACATGAAGGGCGGCATCGACTCCGTCCCGCGAGATTAAGGATTTCAGCTTTCAGATTTCAAATCCCCCCCCCCATGCCCCTTCACCTCGCTATCGTCACGCCGGAGAAAATGGTTTTTTCGGACTCCGTGGACAACGTCTATTTGCCTGGCGCGGACGGTGAGTTAGGTGTGTTGCCGCAGCATGCCGGTTTGGTCACCGCGCTACAACCTGGCGAGCTGCGCTACCTGCACAACGACAAGATCATCACCCTGGCCATTGGTTCTGGCTTTGCGGAAATCACCCAAACTCATGTCGTTGTTCTAACCGATATGGCGCTGGGCGAAGCCGAGATCGACATTGCCCAAGCCGAGGCCGCCATCCAGCGTGCCAGCGAGGAACTGCACGGGGTGGATCACAGTCTGGATGCCGAGGAGGTCGCTTTCCTCCAAGGCGTCATCGCCAAATCCACCGTCGCCATCAACTTCAAGCGCAAGCACCAGTCGTAGGCTGCGGCTCGTAGCTGCGGCTTCCAGCCGCAGTGCGAAAGGATAGAGAATTGAGGATAGAGGATCGCAGATCAAAGATGGAAGATATGGCAGATGCCAGGATCTTCATCCACGATCCAGTCGGCAATTTTCCTGCCATAACTCTTCCCAGCTATGTCCCCAACTTGGCGGCCACGCCACAGCTTTCTTTACTATTTATGCCTCTTCCGCTGAATCCGTGGGTGAAATGTGATTCTAACGGCACGAGTT
>JBAXOF010000020.1:0-27179 GCA_037133375.1 Verrucomicrobiota bacterium
CCGTTCTTGACGGAGCCTTGTCCTTTTTTATGGGCCATGGAAGTGAGGTGTTAGGGATGGGATTAACCGGCGATCGAGGTGATCTCGAGGGTGGTGAGGGAACGGCGGAAACCCTTGGTCTTGTGGAAGCCCTTGCGGCGCTTGAACTTGAAGGCAATTCCCTTGGGACCGCGATATTGGTTGATGACCTTAGCCGTGACCGAGGCTCCCGCCACGGTCGGGGCACCGACCTTCAAGTTCTCGCCTTCGCCCACG
Organism: Verrucomicrobiota bacterium; assembly: GCA_037133375.1. Classification (GTDB taxonomy): domain Bacteria; phylum Verrucomicrobiota; class Verrucomicrobiia; order Verrucomicrobiales; family Akkermansiaceae; genus Luteolibacter. The sequence goes on from JBAXOF010000020.1 coordinate 256, forward strand.
AGCAGGACCTCGGTGAACTGGATTTCAGAATCGACTTCGGCGTCGAGCTTTTCGACGTCGAATTTCTCGCCTTGTTGGACGCGGTATTGTTTGCCGCCGGTTTTGATCACTGCGTAGGCCATGGCCGTGTGGGGAAATGTGGAGTTGTTCCGCCGTTGTGGGCGGGCGGGGAGATCAACACGCTCCCCACCCCTAATCAAGGTTTTTTTTTGAAAATCCTCGATTACCGGGAAAATGCGCTCGCTGAACGTCTGCGGCCCGCGTGCTTGACGACTGCGCTAGAGTGGGTTGCCGATGCCCAAGCTCGCCATTTTATCCGACATCCACGCCAATTTTCCGGCGTTCAAGGCGGTGCTGCGGGAGGTGACCAAGGCCAAGGCCAGCCGGATCGTGGTGGGCGGCGACACAGTGGGCTACGGGGCGAACTCCAATGCCTGCGTGGAGCGGGTGCGGGCGCTGGGCGGGCAGAGCGTGATGGGCAATCACGATTTCTACACCAACCACCTGCGGCGGGACCCTTCGGCTTTGCCAGCCAACCGCGATTGGCGGAAAAACCCGGTCTGGGCTGGCGTCGAGGAAGCCGCCCGCACCTTGAGCGAGGACAATGCCGCTTGGCTGCGCGACCTGCCGCGACTGTTAGAAATTCCCGGTGGCGTGGTGGCGCATGCCGCACTGCACCGCCCGGAAGAATGGCCGTATCTGCGCTCGCTCAGCGATGCGGCCCCCACGTTGGAAATTTTACGCAACTCGACGTGCGGGATCGGCTTTTTCGGCCATACCCATCGCCAGGAGTTATTTTTCGATCCGGCCGAGGCGGTCACCCCGGAACGCATCAACCCCACCCGCGTGCATCTGCCCGAAGGCGTGGTTTGCGCTGTCATGGTCGGCTCCGTAGGCCAACCCCGCGATGGCGACCTGCGTGCGGGCTGGACCTTGTGGGACTCGGACACCCGGGTGTTGGAGTTCCGGCGCACGGCCTATCCCGCGCTGGAAGCCGCTCACGAGATCATCGCCGCGGACCTACCGGTGGAATCCGCGCTGCGTCTGTTAGATGAGAATGCCGCGCGCGCGTTCCGGCAGATGCTTGGGTTTTAGGTGCCCGCCCTAACGCCGCTCCATAATCTGGAACAGATTGTGCGCGTGATCCGTCCACAGCGGCACCTCCAACGCCCGCGCATACTCCGGCGGCACGGGTGGATGGGCTTGGATGAATTCCACATCCTTGGTCAACAGCAGGTAGTCCGGTTCGTAGTGGCCGGGCTGATCGCCAGGGTCGATGCACTGGCGCGTCGTCAGATACCCGAATTCCTTGGCAAGGTGCTCGACCACCGGCGCGAGGTTGAGATATTTGTTAGTGATGTGCACGGCGATGATGCCGTTGGGTTTGAGGTGCCGTTGGTAAATGACAAACGCCTCGCGGGTGAGCAAATGCACCGGCACCGAATCACCGCTGAAGGCATCCAACATGAGCACGTCAAAGTTTTGCGCGGGCTCATGCTCGAGCGAGAGGCGCGCATCGGCGAGGGCCAGTTCATACTTGGCGCCGCGGGCCTCAAGGTCATCGATGAAGGTGAACCATTTCCGCGCCATGCTCACAACGGCAGGATTGATCTCATAAAACCGGTAGGTTTGCCCCGGTTCGGCATAGCAAGCGACCGTGGCGGTGCCCATGCCGATGACACCCACTTTGGCATCCGGCTGGTTTTTCAAGCGATCCAGCGCCATACCAATACCCGTCTCGTGCCCGTAGTAGGTGAGCGGGTCGCGGCGCATGACGCGATCCATGTTTTGGCGGCCGTGTTCGGTGCCGCTGCAATAAAGCGCGTGGTAGGCCGTCCCATCGTCCGCAGTCCAGCCCTCAACCCGCAGCGTGCCGTAGAAACTGCGCGACCGTTCCAGCGCGCCGCCAAAGCCGAGAAACTCCCAGCCCGCGATGAAATACAGCGCCACCACGGCGACCACGGCGAAGGCACCGCCGCCGAGTCGCTGCGTGCGCAATGTCCGGGTTGCCACCACCCCACGATAGGCGACCCATGTCACGAGGACGAAGCCAATGACCAGTCCCAGCGACCATTCCATGAAGGTGCTGAATACCATGGGGGCGACCAAACTCACCGCCAGCCCGCCTAACGCCCCGCCCGCGGACATCAGCAGATAGTATTCCGTCAAATGCGCCGTGCTGGGTTTTAAACGGGCCAGTTCCCCATGGCACACCATGCAGATGAAAAACAACGTCGCAAAATAAATCACCAACTCCGTGACAAATCCCGGCGACCAGTCCCATGCAATCCCATACATCCCGGAGGTGAGCACGATGGCCAGCATCGCCGGCAGCGCCCACACCGGGCGCACATACCAGCGCGGGTGACCGAAGCAAATAATGAAGGTCACAAGGTAAAGCGCCAGCGGCACGACCCACAGAAACGGAATAACCGCCACATCCTGACAGACGTGATTGGTGGTGGCCAGCAACATGAGCGAGGCAAACGCCGGCAGCACAACCCACCCCACCCGGCGCCACACGCCCGGCCCCGCAACCATCGCCTCCTTCACCACTGCCTCCTGCAGGTGGCGCGCGGCCTCGGCCGTGCCCCGTTTCCATTCGCCCATGGCGCAGGCACCCATCAACAAGGCAAACAGCAGGAAAGAGCCTGACCAGATCCATGCCTGTTGCACCGCGTCCCAGCGCGGCTCGATAAGAATCGGATAGGTCAGCAGGGCCGTCAGCGAACCGGCGTTGGACAGCGAATATAAGCGCCACGGCGTCCGGCCCGGATAGACGCGGGAATACCAGACTTGCACCAACGGACTGGTGGCGGAAAGCACGAAATATGGCAATCCCACCGTCGCCAATAACACCACCAGAATGTGCCAGGACGGATTTTCCGCGCCCAGCGGCTTCAACGCGGCACCCGGCACGATCGGCAACAACAGCGCCGCCACCACCAGCAATCCCACATGCACCCATGCCTGCGTGGCCGCCCTGCGCCCGGAGAGCAGGTGCGCATAGCTGTAACCGCCAAAAAGCATCACCTGGAAAAATAACATGCACGTGGTCCACACCCCGGGGCTGCCGCCAAACCACGGCAGAATGAACTTGCTGACCATGGGTTGCACCTGGAAAAGCAGAAAGGCACCTAACAAACTAACAAGGCAGAAGATGTAATTCATGAGGGCGTGGCGACTCGCGTTTGATAGATCCTAATGGTCGCGGCTGGAACCCGCGTGAAATCATTACTTCCGCTTCAACAACGGGAACAACACCACATCGCGGATGGTCGGGGCACCGGTAAGCATCATGCAGAGGCGGTCGATGCCGATGCCGATGCCGCCGGCCGGGGGCATTCCGTGTTCGAGGGTTTCGATGAAGTCGTAATCGACCTTTTGGGTTTCCTCGCCGGATTGGTGTTCGAGGCGTTCGCGTTGCACGTCCGGGTCGTTGAGTTCGGAATACCCGGGCGAGATCTCCTGGCCGTTGATGATAAGTTCATACACCTCGACGGTCGTGCCGCCGGGACTCACCTTGGCCAGCGGCACCAACTGACTGGACACCCGCGTGACAAAGCACGGGTCGAAGGTTTTTTCCTCCACGAGTTTCTCAAACACCTGTTGGATGACCTCGTGATCCTCCATTGCAGGGGAAATCTGCACGCCGAGCTCCTCGCAGCGGTCGCGGCGGCCAGCAGCAGTTAGACCGAAGAAATCCGCGCCGGTCGCGGCCGCGATCAGCTCGTGATAGTCGGCGCGCCGCCACGGGCGCGCCAGGTTGATGCTGCGCAGCGGATTGCCCTCCTCATCCTGGTGGTCGATTTGCAGGCCGCCGCAGAATTTTTCCGCCAGATGGCAGACCAACTCCTCAACCAAATCCGCCATGCCCGCGAAATCGGAGAACGCCCAATACGCCTCTAACATGGTGAACTCCGGGTTGTGGCGGCGCGAAATCCCCTCATTGCGGAAACTCCGGTTGAGCTCAAAAATCTTGGTGAAGCCACCGACTAACAAGCGCTTGAGGAATAACTCCGGCGCGATGCGCAAGGTCAACGGCATGCCCAGGGCATTATGATAGGTTTCGAACGGACGGGCGGCCGCCCCGCCGGCCACGTCCTGGAGCATCGGTGTTTCCACTTCCAGAAACCCGCGCTCCTGCATGAAGCGCCGGATCTCGGCGATCATGAGCGAGCGCTTCACAAACAACGCCGCACTCTCCGGGTTGCCCATCAGATCCAGATGCCGCTTGCGGTAAATTTGCTCGCGGTCCGCCAACCCGTGCCACTTGTCCGGCATCGGTCGCAATGACTTCGACAGCACCGTGAATTTCCCCACCTTGATCGTCGGCTCGCCGGTGCGGGTGATGAAGGTTTCGCCCTCGATGCCGATCCAATCGCCGCGATCCAGACATTTCCACACCGCCGCCTCATGTTCCGTTAGATTTTTGGTCCCGACGTAACCCTGGATCGACCCGTGGATATCCCCCACTTGAATGAAGCACGACTTGCCCATGTCGCGCAGCGCGGTGATGCGCCCAGCCACTCTCACGTGCAGACCTTCCGCAAAATCCGCGTGCAGCGTGGCAGGCGTGGTGGTCACCTCGAAGCGCGCGCCAAACGGATCGACCCCGAGTTCGCGCAGTTTCCCGAGTTTCTCGCGGCGCACGGCGATCAATTCGGCTTCGGTGGATGGATGGGTCTGCAGGCTGGCGACGTCGCTCATGGCAGACAGGGCTTAGGCGGAATCCCCCGCGGAAGCAAGGACAGCTTTATTAAGTGACCGAGGAATAATGATTCAACTTGTTTGGTGGGTGTAGAAGAGCCTCCTCGGTCCACTATCAAAAAAAACCGGGAGATCCTTGCGAACCTCCCGGTGGGAAATGAATCAGGCGGGCGCTTATCTCTTCTTCGGCACCTTGATGACGGGCTTGATATCCTCGCCCCAGATGGTGCCTTCACCGTAATCCAGCAGCGTCTTGCCCTTGCCCATCGAGATTTTTTTATCATCGCGGATGTCGAGCAATTTGACGCTGGCATCAAGATACACCATTACGGCCTTGTCCATCGGATCGGCATCGAAGTCACCCTTGGCGCTGTTGTTGAGCAATGGGGCCACCGCGATGATGCGGTTAGGATCGTCATTACTGAGGGCCACCATGCCATTCATGATATAGCCAAAGCCAACTTCGCCGGCTTTGAGCGCCTCGGTGCCAGTATACTTGTTGTCCGGTTTGGTCCTGGAAATGGAGGTCTTGGCGAAGAACGGATCCTCTGACTTGAGGATCTTTGCGGCGATCAGTTGCCGAAAATAATCGTTGGCGGTGTCACCCGTTAGACTCAGCGGGGAGCCGGTTCTTTCGGTGACGGCCTTGGCGGTTTCCTTATCGGGAAAGCTGCCATATTCGTTGTTGAATTCGATCATGGAGGCCATCATCTGCTTGCCATTGCTGATGGCGGTCATTTGGTCCCCTTTCTTGATCATTTTAATGAGTTGCGGCGTGGCGAGGCCGGCGAGCGTGACGATAATGACGATAACGACGAGGAGTTCCACCAAGGTGAAACCTCCCCGCTGCGGCTGTGCATGCATTTTCATTGTATGGTCTTCCTATGTTTGTTAGTGATGGGATAAGCGACCTGATTCCAACGGATCCAATGATGGGGATCCCCTCGCTCCATGAGACGCTGGCGCAGGCTAGCCCATCCGCAGGCCGCGGCAAGGAAGAATTTCGCGCATTTTGAAAAATCCCGCGGCGGCACATCCCGGGGTTGCCAAATTCAATCCGCCGAGGCATGGTGGGGCGTGAAAATCCTCAAGGCCATCATCACCGCCGCCGGCAAGAACCAGCGCTCGCTGCCGCTCCAGACTCTGGTGGACCGCGATGGGGTGCCCAAGTCCGCGCTCGCCATTCTTGCCGAGGAAGTCCTCGGTGCCGGCATCGAGGAAATCGCCGTCATCATCAGTCCCGGCACGGAAAAGTCCTACGCCGCAAGCGCCGGCCCGCACGCCCGGCGGATGCATTTCATCGTGCAAGCCGAATCCCTCGGCTATGGGCATGCGGTCCACTGTGCTACGGATTTCACCGGCAATGATCCATTTTTGTTGATGGTTGGCGATCACCTCCATATCAGCCAAACCGGCAAATCCTGCGCTCAACAGCTTATCGAAACCGCCCAGAGCGAGAAATGCTCGGTGTCGGCCGTGCAAGCGACCCACGAGCGAATGTTGACATACTATGGCTGCGTGGGCGGCCATCGCGTGGCCGGTCGGGACCGTCTCTACGAAGTGGATGCGGTGATTGAAAAGCCGACCCCCACCGAGGCCGAACAAAAGCTTGTGGTCCCCGGCCTGCGGGCGGGCCGTTACCTGTGTTTTTTCGGACTGCATGTGCTCACGCCAGCGATCATGGGGATTCTGGCCAAGCAACTCGCCAGGCCCGATGCCGCAGGGTCCACCGACCTCACCTGCGCCTTGGCCGAGTTGGTTCGATGCGAACGCTATCTGGCCCACGAACTCGAAGGCACCCGCCATGACATCGGCCAGCGCTACGGTCTTTTCAACGCCCAACTCGCCCTCGCCCTCACCGGCAAGGACCGCGATGAAGTGCTCACCCAGATTGTGGAACTGCTCGCCCAAGCCCAAGCCTGAGGCCAATCTATCATGTCACGCCTGATTCAGCTCATCACCGCGCCAGACGCCGCCCTCCGCGACCAACCGCTCGAAGCCGTCTGCGTGGCGCTGGGCGCGGAAGAATTGCAGGCGGAAGCCGCCGCCCTGGATGCCTTCCGCCGCACCAGTGACAACCTCTACGAACGGGTGCGAGCCCTGCTCTTTCTGCACGCCATCCACCGTTTCCAGCTGCCCGCCAGGCTGGCCACGGACCGGCCCACCGCCAGCCCCGGCGGCATTCCCTTCAACGGTTATGAGCACTTGCTACAACGCCGTTTCGAGGAGGCCATCGAGGTGTTCCTCACCCACCAACAGCTCGCCGGCCCCTCCGATGCCATCTCCAGCGCGCTGGCCGCCGCCTACCATCGCCTCGCCTTCCAGACGCTGGCCGATCAAGTCCGCCGCAGTGTGCGCAGCGTGCGGGGCAACCAATGGATGTTCCGCATGGGCCATCCGGCCGACCATCCGCTGCGGCTTCACCCGGCATTGCTACAGCGCGACGCGGCGACCGGCACCTATCCGATTTTGCGGGAACGCACGCCGGTGCGCATGGACCTGACCCATTGCGGGTGGAGTGACATTTTTTTTCTGGGGATGGATTTCCCGGCGGGGGCGAAGGTGCTCAACGTGTCGATTGATTTGGCGGTGCATGGCAGCGGCGGGGAGCCGAGTCCGCCGGTGGAGGCCAGTTTGCGGGTCATCGACGAGCCGGTGTTGCGGCTGACCAGCGTGGACCTCGGCTGCACGGCGGAGATTACGAGCGTCAATGAGGTGTTTGATTTTGCCAAGGACTACTTGGGATTGCTCAAGGCGGCGGTGATTGCCAGCGGGCTGGTGCCGCCGGGCATTGAAGGCTCCGGCCAAAGCCTCGCGGACTTGCTGGCCGAGGTGGTGGGCGCGGGGCGGGGCCTCGAGTTGGTGAGCAACGTCAACAATATCCCCAAAGGTTCGCGCCTCGCGGTGTCCACCAATCTGCTGGCAGCGCTCATCGCGGCCTGCATGCGGGCCACCCGCCAAGCCGGTTCGCTCACCGGCCCGCTGGCGGAAAACGAACGCCGAATCGTGCTTGCCCGCGCCTTGCTCGGCGAGTGGCTTGGCGGCTCCGGCGGCGGTTGGCAGGATTCCGGTGGCGTCTGGCCTGGCATCAAACTCATCGAAGGTGCGCTCGCCCAAGAGGGTGATGCGGAGTTTGGCATTAGCCGCGGCAGGTTGCTGCCCGACCACCGCTTGCTCGATCTCACCGAAGTGCCGGCGGCGGCCCGCAGGAAACTCCAGGATTCGCTGGTCCTCGTCCACGGCGGCATGGCCCAAAACGTCGGCCCGATCTTGGAAATGGTTACCGAAAAATACTTGCTCCGCAGTGGTCGCGAATGGCAGGCACGGCAGCAAACCCACGGGATTCTGCAGCGCATCCTGGGGGCCCTCAAGGCCGGCGATATGCAGGCGCTAGGGGCCGCCACCACCGAGAATTTCCGCCAGCCGATCCAAACCATCATTCCCTGGGCCAGCAACCTTTACACCGAAACCCTGATCGACAAAATCAGCGCGGAATTCGGCCAGGATTTCTGGGGGTTTTGGATGCTCGGCGGCATGGCCGGCGGCGGCATGGGCTTCATTTTCGCCCCGCACCGGATGCATGAGGGCCGCCAGAGATTGTTAGAAATTATGACGGCAAGCAAGCGGACCCTGGAATCCGCCCTGCCCTTTGCGATGGACCCGGTTGTCTATGACTTCGCCATCAACGAGCGCGGCACTTGGTCGGACTTGCTCAGCGGCGCGGAGGCGTTGCTGCCTGCGGGGTATTACAAGCTGAGCATCCCGCCGCTGCTGCGCAAACCCCGCAACGCGTTGGCACCCCACCATCTGCTTGAACTCAACCACTTCGCCGTCGCCTGCCGCAGCCATCCGCAGCTCCACGGCACCATCGAAGCCCTCTTTGATTCCATCCTTCCCGGCAGCCCCGCCGACAGCGGCCCTGCCGAATCCCTCAGCCACCTGCTCGAGCAATTCGGCTTCGACAATGACACCCACGAACAAATCCGCGAGGATCTGCAAGCTGGGCGGCTGGGTCTCGCGCAAAACCGTCTGCCGGCCAATTCCGTTATCGAAGATGTGATAGAGGGCGATCTGATCGACGCCACCGCCCCGGACGCGCTGCCGAACGCGCTGCGCGAACTCGGACTCAACGCGCTGCGGGCCGGTGAAGTGGCGGTGGTCACGCTGGCGGCCGGTGCCGGCTCGCGCTGGACCCAGGGCGCTGGGGTGGTCAAGGCCTTGCATCCGTTCTGCAAATTGGGCGGGCGGCACCGCTCGTTCATCGAGACCCACCTCGCCAAGAGCCGCCAGATCAATCGGCTCGTTGGCACCCCCTTGCCGCATATTTTCACCACCAGCTACTTTTCCCACGCCGCCACCGCACGCTTTCTGGCCGAACATCAACACTACGGCTACGAAGGCCCGTTGCGGCTCTCCGTCGGCAAATCCATCGGCCTGCGCCTCATCCCCACCGTGCGCGACCTGCGCTTCGCATGGGAGGAACTGCCCCAACAAATGCTCGACGTCCAGCAACAGAAAGTGCGCGACAGCCTGCGCACCGCGTTGCTGCAATGGGCACAAACCCGTGGCGAGGCAGGCGACTACACCGACAATCTCGCCTCACAATGCCTGCATCCCGTGGGCCATTGGTATGAGATTCCCAACCTGCTGCGCAATGGCACATTGGCCGGATTGTTAGAAGAGCGCCCGCAATTGCAGCACCTTGTCATGCACAACATCGACACCGTGGGCATGACGGTGGACCCAGCCTTGTTAGGTATGCACCTTCTCAGCGGTGCTGGCCTTACCTTTGAAGTCATCACCCGCCGCCTGGAGGATCGTGGCGGCGGTCTCGCCCGCGTCGATGGCCGGCTGCGCCTGGTCGAGGGCCTAGCCATGCCCCGCGAGGAGGACGAGTTCAACCTTTCCTACTACAACAGCAACACCTGTTGGATCCACATCGACCAACTCCTGGCCGTGTTCAAGCTCAGCCGGTCCGATCTAACCAATGTGGACAAGGTCAATCTGGCAATCCGCTCGCTGGCCGCGCGGATGCCCACCTATATCACCCTCAAGGATGTCAAGAAGCGCTGGGGCCACGGCCAGGAAGACACCTTCCCGGTCTGCCAGTTCGAAAAACTCTGGGTTGACATGAGCAACCACCCCGATCTGAGCACCCGCTACATCGCGGTGCCGCGCCGCCGCGGCCAACAACTCAAAGACCAGGCCCAACTCGATGGCTGGCTGCGCGATGGCTCGGCGGAGTATCTCGAATCGCTCTGCACCTGGGAGTGACCTCACAGGCCATCAACAGGGATCATCTCGTCCTCGATCAACCGCCTCAGCAGGACCCTCTTGCTGCCTGTGGCTGCCGGACGGCTTGGTGTGCCCGAGGTGCACGAAAAGGCGGTCAAGCGGCACCCGCGCGGCGTGCATCTCGTCCAATACCTGGCGCATGTGCCCGAATCGCAGGGGTGGGGTTTGCCAGGGAAGTTGAAGGCCGCCTCAAATCTGTAACCAATCTGTAACCAATTTGTAACCATATTTCATGCCAATATGATGCATTTCGGTGCAGCTCAGTGCAACTCACCAACATGGCGGGAATCGCCGCAATCCCTTTGTTTGTAAGGAAAACCCCGTGTTATGCAGCCCTGCCCCCGGCAGGAATCGAACCTGCATTTAAGGTTTAGGAAACCCTTGTTCTATCCATTGAACTACGGGGGCGGTAGGTCGGGCGCCAGCGTATCTGGGGCGAGTTTGGCATGCAAGCTCAAGAACCCTGACGCTCCGGATTAGGCAGAATTCGGGCTTGCGTTTCTGCGCCGCGGATGGACGCTGACGTCGATGAAAGCCAAAATGCTCCTATGTTTGCCGGTGGTGGTGATGTTTGCTTCATGCGCGCAAGATGCCATGACCGGGAATGTTTATTCGCAACGGGATGTGCGCCGGCTGCAAACGGTCAATGGCGGACGCGTCACCAAGGTCCGCATGGTTAGAATCCATGGTGAGAGTGGCGGCGGCGCGGTGGCGGGCGGCCTGACCGGAGCCTTGCTCGGCAGCACCATCGGTAGAGGCTGTGCATCTAACACAGCAGGTGCCATTGGCGGCGCCTTGTTAGGTAGCGCCATAGGTTCGCGCGCCGCACAGGAGGCGGGTTCCCGCAACGGCGTAGAGATCAGGGTGCTCCAAGATCATGGCGGCACTGTGGCGGTGGTGCAGGATCTCAATCCGCGCGAATACTTTTTTGTTGGAGATCGGGTGCAGGTCATAACCAGCGGCAGCTTCGCCCGGGTGAGCCACTGAGGCGCGCCGGCCGCGTCCTCACGCACACGCCTGAAAAGCAAGAGCGGAACGGCCAGGAGGTCTCTCCCCCAGCTCCGCAGTGCGGCATCCATCAGAAACTCCGGTATGGCACCGGTGCGCAGAGGGCGCGGAGGTTGGCCGGCGGGGTGCTGCTGGGGATTTCGCAACCGGCGTTGACCATGAATGGATTGCCAGCCTGTTGGTAACAATCCAACACAGCGGCACGGATGGCCTCAGGCGTGGAATGCAGGACGGCGGCAACCGGATCGAGGTTGCCGGCAATGACGGTTGCGGGCCCCACGGCGGCACGCACGGCGCGGAGGTCCACCATGTGATCGACGTCGAGGATATCCACTCCGAGGGTGGCGATGCCCGGCAGCAAGCGGGTGATGTTACCGCAAATGTGCAGGCGCACTTTGGCACCCATCTGTTTGAGGCCGCGCACCAGGCGCAGTTCGCGCGGCAGAACCAAGCGCGCGTAAAGATCAGGCGAAATCTGGCTGGCTGCGGCATCGCCAATCCCGATGGTATCCGCGCCGGCGTCCACCTGCGCCTGAGCAAAATCCAGCGCCACATCCACGCACAGATCCATCAGCTCGCCGATGTATCCCGCGTCGTCCATCAGATCCATGAAAAAATTATCCAAGCGGCGCAAGTCGGCGGCTTCGGCGGCGGGTCCCTCGATCCAGCCCATGACCGAATACTCGTCACCGAGGAGTTTTTTATAGCGTTTGACCGCCTCGATGCGATCACGCATGCGTTCGGCTTCCAGCGGGTTGGGCCGCGGCAATTTACTGATGTCAGGATCATCCTCCAACGGTGGCTTCAGACAATGGGGCACCATATCGCGCTCATAGATGATTTGCGCACCAAACCCCTGGGTTTCGCGGTAGGGGTCGGAGATGGTGCTCACCTGGTCGAGACCAAAATCCCTGGCGCAAGCGAGGTTGGCATCGACCAACACCCTGTAGTCTGAGGCGAATGCCCCATAGTAGCTGCCGATGTGTTCGGCGGCAAACTGCATGAGAATCGGGACGCGTGCCAGATGGTCGGTGGGACGTCCGTCAAGGGTAGCGAGGTAGCGTTCAAAGCCGGTCATGGTGGTGGCTTGATACGAGCCGCGCGGGCCGGGTTTTTCGCCCGGCGGCGGCTCAGTGGAGGGCGGAGATGGTTTGGAAAATGGCGGTGATCATCAGGTAGGCCATGGTGCCAATCAGACCGGCCATGACGATGAGCACGATGGGCATGATCAGCGCCATGATGCGCTGCAAGTCCTTGTCCAAATCCTTGTCGAAGCGCTCTGCGGCGCGGCGCAGCGAGACGTCGATCTTGCCGGTTTGTTCGCCCACCGACACCATGTCGATGAGCAAGGCTGGGAAGGCCCCGCTGCGGATCAGGGCTTTGGAAAACGAGCGACCATCGCCGACTTGCTCAATGACGCGGTCGAGTTCCATCCGCAACGAACGATTGTAGGTGGCATCGCGCGACAACTCCAAGGCGCGCAACAGAGGCAACCCATTGGCGACAAGATTGGCCATGGTTTCCAAAAACTGCACATAGAAGCGACTGGTGATGACCGGGCCGGCAAGCGGCAGCCTGAGCTTGAGCCGATCCCAGGCCGGCTTGTTCGCCTCGTTGTCCTTCCATGCCTTGAAGAAGATGGAGGCACCGAGGATGACCAGCAGCATCACGATCCACCATTTCTTCAGGAACGCGGCGGCCCCTATCAGAATGGCCGCGCCGAGGGGGATTTTGCCACCCGGCGTGCTGGCAATCAGCGCGGTGAGCTGCGGAATCAAGGTGGTGACAAATACCACCGATGCCCCGATGCCCGCCAGCACGAGAAACGCCGGATAGATCATCGCCAAAATCAAGCGGCTCTGCAAATCCGCCAGGGTCTTGAGGTAATGCGCCTGCCGTTTCAGAATGGTGTCCAGCGCGCCGGACGCCTCACCCGCCGCCGCCAGCGAGCAATACAACGGACCAAAGCTCGGGCTCGCTTTTTTCAAGGCCACGGAAAAGTTCACGCCGTCGCGCACGACCTGGCGGATCTTGAAGGAGACAGCTTTCAGATTGCCGAGTTCCTGGCGGTTTTCCATCGACTTGAGCGCCGGCTCGAGTTGCAGGCCGGCACTGAGCATGTCCGAGAGTTCCTCAGTGAAGAGCACCACCTCCTGGCGTTTCAGCTTGATCGGTCCTTCAGGGATTTTTTCCTCCTTGGCGGAGGCGCTGGATTTTGCCTCGGCCGGCGGCTTGCCGGCGGCTTTTCTAACAGACGCGGCGGCGGCCGTGGCCGTCTCGCTCAAGCTCACCGGTTGGAGGCCTTTGCGGTCGAGCACGCGCAGCGCTTCGGTGCGGTCGGCCGCATCGAATTCACCGGTGGTGACGGCACCTTTGGCATTGAGGGCTTTGTAGGCAAACAGCGGCATGGGGAGAAAATTGCTAGATGGGCGGCCTGGCGGGTTAATCCGCGCCGCCGATATCGGACGAGGTGACGGAGACGACTTCCTCGATCGTGGTTTCGCCCTGCATCACCTTGTGCCAGCCATAGCCGCGCATCGGGACGTAGCCATCGCGGACGGCCTGGGTGCGAACGTCGTTGGCATGCGCGCTGTGGGAGATGAGATCCTGCATCGGGGGGGTGAGCAAGACCATTTCATAGATGGCGAGGCGACCGGAGAAGCCGGTGCCGCGGCATTGGTCGCAACCGCCGGCGCCGGGGGAGTAGGCTTGGCCGGCGATGTTCATGGGCATGCCCAGCTCGCGGCGGTCGTCGTCAGACACGTGGCGGGGCACCTTGCAATGCGGGCAGAGGCGGCGCACCAAGCGTTGGGCGAGGAAGGCGCGCACGGCGGCGGAGACGAGGAACGGTTCCACGCCCATATCGACCAAGCGGCTGATGCCGCCGAGTGCGTCATTGGTGTGGAGAGTGGAAAACACCAAGTGGCCGGTGAGCGAGGCACGGATGGCAATTTCCGCGGTTTCCAGGTCGCGAATTTCGCCGATCATAACGATGTTAGGGTCGGCGCGCAGAATCGAGCGCAAGGCGGTGGCGAAGGTCAGGCCGATCTCGGCTTTCACCGCGATCTGCATCACGCCGGTGAGTTTGTTTTCCACCGGATCTTCGACGGTGACGATGCGCTGCTCGGGATGATTCACCTCGCTGAGGAAGGAATAAAGGCTGGTGGATTTACCCGAACCGGTGGGACCAGTGATCAGGATGATGCCGTTAGGCAAGTGCAGCAACTCCTCAATCTTGCGGCGCACATACGGCTCCATGCGCAACTTGTCGAGATTGAAGCGCTCTTGGTTGAGCAAGCGCAACGACACGCTCTCACCCTCCACGGTGGGCACGGTGGCGACGCGGACGTCGATGGTTTGGCCTTCAAACTGGAGATTGATACGACCGTCCTGCGGCACCCGGCGTTCGGCAATGTCGAGGTGGGCCATGATTTTCAAGCGGGCGATGACCGAGCTTTGCAGGGCCTTGATGTTTTCCGGGACGGCAATTTCTAACAGGCGACCATCGATTCGGTAACGGATCCGCAGGTTGGTGCTCAACGGCTCGACGTGGATATCGGTCGCCCGTTGATCGAGCGCCTCACGGATGATCTGGTTGACAAACTTGACCACGCTCGCCTCTTCGTCATCGTCCTGGTCAATGATGTTGGCTTGGTCTTCGCCGCCATCGATGTGGTCGTAGTCGAAATCCCGGCCTTCCAGAATTTGCTCAAAGGTGTCCGCCCCCACGCCGTAGAGCCGGCGCAGCGCTTCATGCAAGCGCTTGCGCGACGCCATGCACCAATCAATGGGCAGGGTCAATTCTTGCGCCGCCACCTGCCGGGCAATCAGATTGAAGGGGTCGAAGGTGGCAAGTTTGAGCCGGCGGTGGTCGCCCTCGCCCTCGATGGCCACTGGCAGCAGGCGGTGGCGCAGGGCGATGCGCGGGCCGCAGGCTTCGCGCAAGGGCAGTGGCACATCCGCCATCGGAATGCTCGGCAGCCACTCTAAATTGAGCAGGCCGGCCAATTCGCGCAGGTAATTTTCCTCGTTGACCAGTCCGGCGTCGAGCACGTCATCGATGGGTGAGCGTTGGCGCTGGGCGGCCACTCGCAACACTTCGGTCAGCGCGTTCAAATCCTCGCAGCCAGTGCGACGGGCAGGTTCAAGCAAAAATTGGGTCATGTGCGGGCAAAGACTTCTGCTCTAAAACCCGCCCGAACGCAACCATGTCTCTTCAAAATCCGCGATTCTCATGCCTGTGGCGCGATTTTCTGCCTCCAAGGGGGCCTTTTCGCGGTCGGAGCACCGCCGGACAACAGGTGCGCCGCCACTTTGCACCACAAGGCACGCGCAGAAATTGTGCTTGCGATTTAGCACTTTATCCGTCACCCCTGCTCCAGCCTTATTAGGCATTCAGGCTGAAACGCAACCTCATAAACTCCAAACTTAGCGCACGACGTCCATTTCCCATCGCTTCACTCCCGTTTGGAATTGGCTGTTTGAAATTCAAACCCTTCAATGTTTTCCATGAGCAGCAACCCCTCAAACTATTTCCTGACAATCGTGAAAGCCGTTTGGCGGCACTGGCGCTGGCTCCTTTGGGTGGCGCTGGGGGTGGTTGGCGTTGGGGGGTATTGGGGATACCGCAAGGTGAATGCGATCCTCAACCCGGCGGTGCCCAAGGCGATGGTGGTGAACGTGGAAATACCAGACGATGTGGACCGCATGGGCGACGCCATCCTCAAGGTCTACGAAAGCATCATGGTGCCCTCATTTGCGGCCGATCCGGTCATCACTGATGTTTCGCCCCGGTCCGGCCCTCCCGGCTCAGTGGTCACGGTCACCGGCACCGGCTTCGGAGCCCAGCAAGGTCTCAACGGGGTCGCGCTGAACATGACCGAGGCCGTGCCCAAGGTCGAGGTGCTCGAATGGACCGACACGAAGATCCGCTTCACCGTCCCGGAGCACACCACCACCGGCGACGTCACGGTCACCCTCTGGGAGATGATCCGCATGGAGATGGTGCCCAAGGGCTACTTCCGGCCACTCGTGAAGAACCCCCGCTCTTCTAACGGAATCCGCTTCGCGGTCACCGGCCAGGAGGAACACATCAAGCTCGGTAAGGCGCTCTTCTTCGGCTGGACCCAACTCAACGAGGAGGCCTCGTCGCTGGTCAAGGTGCCTAAGCTCAAAATCAACGCCGACCCGCACAAGTATGTCAAATACGGGTTCCTGCCCCGCAACGATGCGGACTGCCTGGTC
Organism: Verrucomicrobiota bacterium; assembly: GCA_037133375.1. Classification (GTDB taxonomy): domain Bacteria; phylum Verrucomicrobiota; class Verrucomicrobiia; order Verrucomicrobiales; family Akkermansiaceae; genus Luteolibacter. Next base: position 16,513 of record JBAXOF010000020.1, read on the forward strand.
GACGAGGGCGAGGCGGACCGGTTCTCCGAGCCCACGCCAGTGGTGGGAGTGCGGATCCAGAAGGGGGTCGACGGGGAAATCCGGGTGGGTTACTCCTGCGCCTACTGCCATACCGGTCGCGACCCCGTGGACAACAAAATCACGGCGGGACTGCCGTCGAGCACCCTGATGTTCGGCAAGCTGATTGCGATGGCGGATAACATTCCGGAGGACATGCGCCTGCAGGCGGACCGGTGGCCCCCGGGCACTGCTGATTTAACGTTCCGCTACTTCCCCGACGGGATCGAAAACCCCACTGCGATCATGCTCGCCCGGGGCACTCATGGGTTCCGCTATTGGTCGTCCGCCGGGGTGCCCATGCCGGAATACCAGCGGCACTCGAATGCCTGGATCAATCAGGGATCGCCCTACATGGCACCACTTAAAGTTTCCATCGCCCTGTGTTGTTACCTCAACAGCCTGACGCCCCTGCGGAATACGAAAGTGGACCTTATCAAGGCGGCACGGGGCCGGAAGGTGTTCGATGAGGCCAAGTGCTACACCTGCCATACGCCATGGCTGGGCATGTATACCAACCAGGCCACGATCCCGCTCGACGTGATCGGCACCAACGGCCAGCCGACCCTGCGGATGAAGGATAGCGGCGGGATCCGGGTCGCGCCACTCCTCTCAGTCTACGCCACCGCGCCCTACCTCCATGACCACTCCGTGGCCACGCTGGACGATCTCTTGAATCCACAGCGGCTGCTCCCCGGCAGCAGCCTTTATACCAAGCCGCTCACGCGCCATCCGGCCCATCCGTGGGTGGTCCGGGACGAGGCGCAGCGTAGCGACCTGGTGGAGTTTCTCAACTCGCTGTGACGGGGGGTAATCCGTAAGGCTCCACCGCCGGAAGGTCGGCCACGCGGATCCGCACCTCCGACAAACCGGCGTGGGCCCATTGATCCCGCCTGCCGGCGGTCCCCTGCGGGCTGTCGCTGCGCTCCAGTCTATCTCACTCCGTTCGGTTCTCGCCGCGGCCCAGCATGGCCGACTTTCCTCTAATAACTTGCCACCCTGTCGCAGCGGGGCTTTATTCCCACCGTCCGAAGCAAAACCCTTACCACCCGGAGGGCTTCTGGCATCTTGACGGAATTCTGAACGCCCCTTCCGGCCTGGCCTCGCCTCCTCAGTTCATCACCCCGAAAGTGAAAGTTAAACCTACGCCAGATAAGCCCAAAAGCATCGCGTTGCTGTTGCCGATTCGCAGAACGCTGAAGCGCCTCCAATCCAAGGGCCGGGAAAAATTGCGCCAATCCTTTATCGGTCTCATCGCGGGCAAGGAGGCGACGGCTGAACTGATTATTGCCAACGAGGAGCTGACTTTCCAGAACGAGGAGAAAGGGAAGCGTGTCGCTGAACTGATTATTACCAACAAGGAGTTGGCTTTCCAAAACGAGGAGCTGCTGGTGTTGCGCACGGCAGTCGAACAGGCAGCGGGTGTCTTGATTATCACCGACCACGCCGGGAACATCGAATATGCCAACCCCGCATTGGAAAAAACCTCGGGCTATACATGTGCCGAGGTAATTGGCAAAAATCCGCGCATCCTAAATTCCGGAAGGCAGGAGCCGTCATTTTACCGGCAGCTTTGGTCCTCGATCACCTCCAACGTCGTCTGGCGTGGCGAATTCTGCAACCGGCGCAAGGATGGCACGCTCTACTGGGAATCGGCAACCATCTCGCCGGTAACCAACAAAACCGGGCAAATCGCCCATTTTGTCGCCGTCAAGGACGACATCACCGAACGCAAACAGGCAGAAGAAGAGATCAAGCAGCAGTCTGCCCTGATCAATTCGCTGCTGAATTCCGTTCCTGACATGGTCTTTTTCAAGAATACCGAGGGGGTCTACCTGGGCTGCAACCCCGGCTTCATCGAGTTCACGGGCCGATCAAAGGATGAGATTGTGGGCAAGACCGACCACGATCTCTTTGACAAGGAGATTGCTGATTACTTCCAGGAACAGGACCGCCAAATGCTCCTGGGAGGCAAGACCCGGCGCAACGACGAATGGGTCACCTATCCCGATGGCAAAAAAGTATTGCTGGACACCATGAAGACGCCCTACCGGGGCCCGGACGGTGAACTCATCGGCGTGCTCGGCATCAGCCGCGACATCACCATACAGGAACGGGCGGAGCTTGCGCTCAAGAGGGTTTCTGACCTGCTCCAGAAAACCGCCGCAGTTGCGCAGATCGGCGGATGGGAACTGAATTTGGCGGATGGCACGGTTGAGTGGACCCAAGAGACATACCACATCCATGAGATTGGGACCGACTACAAACCCGATCTCGGCGACGGCTTGTCTTTTTACCCGCCGGAATCCCGCCCGCTTGTTGAGGCGGCTGTAAACCGCGCCATCCAACAGGGGGAAAGTTTCGCGCTGGAGATTCCCTTTGTCACGGCCAAAGGGAATCGGCGATGGGTGTTAGCGTCGGGAGAACCAGAACATGAGGGAGACAACTGCGTCCGGGTCGTGGGCACCTTTCAGGACATCACCCAACGCAAGCGCACGGAGGAGGCGCTGGAGCAATCCAAACAACTCGCCGAGCAGGCGAATGCGGCGAAGTCGCAGTTTTTGGCCACCATGAGCCACGAGATCCGCACCCCCATGAACGGCATCATCGGGATGACCACGCAATTGTTGGAACATGACCTCGACCCCGCACAGCGCGAGCGTGCTGAAATCGTGCAGTTCAGCGCCGATGCCCTCCTGAACCTCATCAGCGATATTCTGGATCTTTCCAAAATCGAGGCCGGCAAGCTCGACTTGGAGTTGCTCGACTTCGACCCCGTGGCCCTGCTCGACAACCTCGTCGGCCTGCTCGCCCCGCAAGCCTACAACAAGGGCCTAACCTTCCGCTGTGACGTCGCCCCGGATGTGCCGCGCACTCTCAGCGGCGACCCCGGCCGCCTGCGCCAAATCCTGCTCAACCTGGCCTGCAATGCCATCAAGTTCACCCCGCACGGCGAGGTAAGCGTGCAGGTGAGCTTGGTATCGGCCACGGCCACGACCAGTGTGCTGCGCTTTGCCGTACGTGATACGGGCATCGGCATCCCGGCGGACAAGCAGGCGTTGTTGTTTCAAAAATTCACGCAGATGGACGCCTCGACCGCCCGCCGTTACGGTGGCAGTGGTCTCGGCCTGGTCATTTCCAAACAACTCGTCGGACTCATGGACGGGGAAATCGGGGTCTCCAGTGTCATCGGCGAAGGTTCGGAATTCTGGTTCACCGCTTGTTTTGCCGCCGACCTGCGTGCCACACCCGTGAGCGCCGCAGCGCCACCCGCCGCCAAGCCACGCAGGAACGGTCAGCGCATCCTGCTCGCTGAGGACAACCTCATCAATCAAAAGGTGGCTCTCGGCTTCCTGCGCCCCTTCGGTCTGCAAGTGGACGTGGCAAACGATGGCGTGCAAGCCATCCAAGCCCTCACCGACCACCCCTACGAACTGGTTTTCATGGACATTCAAATGCCTGAAATGGACGGACTGGAAGCCACCCGCTTGATCCGCAGCCCGCTCTCCGGCGTCATCAACCCGCGGGTGCCGATTATTGCCATGACCGCCAATGCCATGCAAGGAGACCGCCAGGATTGCCTGGACGCAGGCATGAATGACTATCTTTCCAAGCCCCTCACCCCGCAGAGTCTTGCCGCCATGCTCGAGCAATGGCTGCCCCGGGCTCCGCTTCCCCCATCCTGATCATAGCAGTTATGGGTAAGCGGTGGCTGAAACCGCCACCGTGAGGTGACGGGCAGCTCGCTATTTTGTTAGAAGCGGCGGGGTCTTCGAGGTTGCGGTTCTTCCGGGTGCCTGTGAGCTTATTGCAGATGCGCGTGGAGGATCCTGTCCACTTCGGCGATGCCGAGCGGGTGTTGGTTGGTCCAGTGATCGCTAGGGATGATGAGTTCACTCTTCGCGCCGTCCAGATGGCTGCTCCAGTAGGGCACGATGCCATCCGAGCTGACCGGCGGCCCATCCATGCCCACTGGGGGCTCGTGGCTGAGATTGCCGCCTTTGCCGCGGTCCCCGAGGATGGTGTGATAGGGAATGCCAGGTGTTAGATGAATCTTCGCCAGATTGGTGACGAAGCGGTTTTTGGGATCGAGGATGTCAATGCTGTTAGGCATGCGGGTGCGGCGCTCACCGGTGGGGTTGGGCTTTGCCAAGGCCAGCACTTTGGCTTCGTCCATAACGATACCTTTGGGGTCACCGATAAGTGACGCGCCAAGCCGTCCCCAGAAGGTGGTGGCCATCTCGGCGCCACGGTGGGATGGCGACATGAAGATGACGCGGGCGACATCGGCGCGGTGTCTGAAGATCAAGGACTCGCTCATCACTTGCCGGGTCGCGGCGGAAAACGGCATTTGCGCGGGCGGTCTGTCGTAGACAGCGTTCCACAGCGTCATGCCGCTGTCGGTGATCAAGGTCCGGCTGATCATGCCGCCCATGCTGTGACCGATGACGACCATTTTCTTGTGCTGTGGATAGTAGGCGTTGATCGCATCCATCTGCTTGCGGAGGGCGGCGGCAGATAGCGGATAGGGATAGCCGGTGGGGTAGCTGAAAAACCAGAATTGATAGTTTTTGCGCACGACGGGGTCACCGCGCAGGGTTTGAATCAAGGGGGCCCAGGTCGCCTGGGAATCGCCGAGGCCGTGGATGCAGAGGATGGGGGTCTTGTTAGGGTCATACGGTTGCAACCGTGCCAAACGGATCTTGGATGCGAAATCCTCCGGTTTGAACATGCCCTCCAGTTCCGTCTTTCTGGGTTTGAGGTCCGCCAAGGCGAGCGCCAGGGGCGCGGTGAAATCCGCGGCGAGCGGATAGGTGTGACCATCAAATGGCACCGTCTCCACCGCGAGCGGATCGATGAATTGCGCCACGCAGCGGTGGCCCGTGAAATCGATCATGCCGGTCATGCCATAGTAGATATGTTTGCCTTGGGCAAAGGGATCGCGCTTTTCAGGATCGATGTCCTTGCTCATAATCACCAACGGGGCTCCGAGCCCGTCCTTGACGATTCGCCGGGCTACGAGGGAGCCCTCGAAATGATAGATGTCGGCAGGTTCGATTTTGAAATGGGAGGGATTCCGCTGGGGTTGCGGCTCGCGTTTGAGTGAGAAATCCCAAACATGGCTGGCCCCCGGGCACTGCAGCGGGGTTATCCACGGTTTGAAGCCGGCATCGTCGATGAGGCCAAAAATGCGGGCCACGGCAAAGTTGTAGTCAAGCCGCGCCTGGGTGTTGCCAGCTTGCTTTTCCAACACGTGCCCCGCGGCGGCTGCGGCATCCAGGTAACGACCCATCTGGACCAGGGGCTGCGGCGAGGGTTGCTTGAGTGAGGTGGCGATGAGCTGGCCAGCGGCGGTCGTTGAGTGATAAGTCGGCTGGACTTGGGTGACGCTGGAATAGTTCTTGCAGCTGGCTGTGGCAAGCACGAGGCCGAGCAATAGGTGGATGGTGGGTTTCATGATAGGGAAAACTTCAGGAGTTATGACGCATGCTGTTTGGCAGCCTTGGGACAACAAGTAAAGCGGTGGTTAGCCCCCGCTGGCGGATTTCTCAAAAACCTCGACGTCGTAAATGTGACCAGAGCCGGCGAGATGCAGGGACCGGAAGTTCAGCGGCGCAAGCAAGTCGCGCAGATGCCCGCGGTCACGGAAATCGAAGCGCTTGCCGAAGAGTTCCAGAATCCTGATGCAGGAATGATCACGGTAGGTGTTCATAATCAGGTTGCCGCGGTGGCTGGTCATGGCTGCCAGTTGCGCGACCAAATCCGGGGCCGTGAAAGATTCTGTGGGCTCATGGAGCAATAACCTCTGCTCGGTCGTGCCATGCGAGACGCCTTGGAAATACTCGAGGATGCCGATGGCTGTGACGATGTTGTATGGCGTATGGTGAGCACTCCCTAACGGGACCGGCACATCCAAGACATCCTCGGTCACGGCAACAATTCCATAGGCATGCCCGGCCACATGGTGGTGGTGGCGGGTGCTAGCCAATTTGGCAAGAAGGCGGTTGGATTTAGCGATGTTGGCGGGATCCCGGTCGGTGATTACGGCGGTGATGGCGCGCGGGTCGTAACCCTCACCTATGAGTTTGTCATAGGCCAGAATCAGGCTGAGCCCGGTCCCGGCGGCCACCGCCTTGATGCGGACCGCTTCGCCCCGGTCTAACACCTGCTTGGCCGCGATGTAGGTCGCTTGCGTTTCCAGCGTGAAGCGCAACTGCACATCTTTGCTCTGGACGGACTCAAAAAAAATCCGGTCCCACAAGCCGCTGTTTTTGCGGATCTCCGGGGAGAGCATCATGTAGGGACCGTTCATGGGATCGCCGCCTTCCACCAGCGCGATGGTCTCACTCCGGGACGATGCCAACAGCGACTTGGCATAGGGATGACCCGAGCGCTCGAACAGAGGATTCCGATAGAGGGTGACGGCATGACCATCCTCGGTGGGAATGGCCTTGGTGGTCCAGCTCACCACCTTGTGAGAGAGCCGTCCAATAAAGACCCCACCCTTGCTGGCCGGCTTGGTGACATTCCCGTGGAAAATGGCGCGGCTCAAGCTCGCGACGATGGCCTCCGCCAATTCATGCTGATCCTCCGCATACAATGCAGCGACAGCCCCCATTGGCTTGAGGTCTTGCATATCGCGGATTACTTGAGGGTGCGGAGAGCCTCCGGGGTGAAATCACCGGCGGCGAAAGCCACCCCATGTTTACTGTTAGAGCCTTCGATTTCCGTGACGGAATCCTGCCCCGCTCGCTGCACTGAAAAACTCGAGCCGATCCAGTAGCCTAAGTCGCCCTTGGAAACCCGCGTGGTCTCGATGCGTTTCGCCAGCTTGCCGGAACCCCGGTATTTTTCCACCCGCAGGGTGACCATGAGCTTGGTATCGATCCAGCTTCGCACGTGCGAATAGCCCGTGTCGTCGCCCTTGCCCGGCTTGGATTCCAGAATTTGGCAGGGCACCCGGTTCACCACCTCGGTGCCGACGATGGCTTGATTTTCCCAGGCGAAGAAATTCTCTAACATATCCTCATGCGCCAGATCGCTGCCGAAGATGCCATCCTTGAGCTTTGCCGCAGTGAGGGGCACCATCGAACCCGGCGGGGTGAACAACGCTCCGCTGGGCGCATGGCCGCTGGCTTTGTGCAGGAGGAATGACTCGCCCTTGCGGTCCTTGGGCCACAGAATCTGATAGATCAAATCTGCGGAACCCTTGTTGCGCTGCGACTTCACTTGAATCTGCAACACCGTCTTACCCCCGCCACTCAGTTTGCTGATCTCCATTTTCAAGCGCAACACCGATGATCCATCCTGGATGATGGCGCTGAGTTGCGCGGCGAGATCGCGCGCCGATAGAGTGGCTTCCTGAGCTTTGGCTACCGAACCAAGAAGCACGGTGCCTAGCAGGGCGTGGCGAAGCGATCGAAGCAGCGGGTTCATGGGAGTGGCTTGGGGTTAACTTTGCAGCGCCAGACTCGGCGTCAGGCGTGAACTGCGCCACGCCGGATACAAGCCGCTGATCACGCCGACAACGACGGAGATAGCGATGGAAATAAGCATCAGTTGCGGGTTGAGATCCGGCTCAATAAAGCCACGCACGCCGGGCGAGGCACCCAGGGTGACGAGACCAAGCACGCCGAGCCCCACGCCGACAATGCCGCCGAGCAACCCTAACAGAGCTGACTCCCACAGCACCATGGCCACAATCCGCCGCCGCCGCCAGCCCACGGCTAACAAGATGCCGATCTCGTGAGTGCGCTCGAATACGGTCATCAGCATGGTATTCATCACCCCGAGCACGCCCACGATGATGGCCAGCAACGAGGTGCTCCAACTGATGGCCCGGATCACGCGGAATCCCTGGCTGGTGCCGACCACCTCGGTGGACACCATCGCCCGCCCTTCCGGGAAAATGCCCTTGATATCCCGGCACAGCAGCTCGATTTCTGCTTTCGAAGTGTTGGGAGGAACCCGGATGTTCACAAAATTAATTTTACCATCATTGCCCGTGACCTCTTGCATCACCTTCAGGGACAGGAAAATCGTGCCATTCTCCATCAACGCATGCCCGTCCACGATGCCGACAACTGGCAACTCCTCAACCTCGATTTGCACGGTGTCGCCCACTTTTTTCTTGAGCACCTCGGCGGCGAGCGAGCCTAGCACCACGGCTTTTTCGCTGCCATCTTTGAGCATCCGGCCATCGAGCACCGTCATGCGGCTCCATGCGAAGCCACCCCACTCGCGACCCGAGATCATCATGATCGGCGCATCCTCCACGCTCAGCATCTGCATCAAGATGGACGTCGAATCCACCACCCGCGGCAGCTTGGCCACTTTCGCTTGCAGGGATTCATTAAACACCTTGGGCATCAGGCCACCGCTCATGTTGCTCACCACCACATCGGCTCCCACGGCGTCCAATTGGTTGGCGACGCCCTTTTCATACCCCCAGGCCATGCCGACCAGGGTGACCACGGCGGCGATGCCGATGGAAATGCCAACCAAGGTCAGGCATGTGCGAACAGGGCGCCGGGTCAGGCTGCGGCGAACAATGGTGAAAAATGTCATGGCAAGAAGGGCTTAGTGGGCAGGTGCAAGCTCGTCCGAGATCACGCGGCCGTCTTTCATCCGGATGATCCGCGAGGCGCGCTCGGCGACGGTTAGATCGTGGGTGACCAGCACCAGCGTCATGTCTAACTTGCGGTGAAGATCCACCAGCAGGTCGATGATCTGCAAGGCGCTTTCGCTGTCGAGATTGCCGGTCGGCTCGTCCGCCAGGACCACGGCAGGGTTGTTGGCAAGGCCACGGGCGATGGCCACGCGCTGCCGCTCGCCACCGGACAACTCGGCTGGATAATGCTGGAGGCGGTGTCCGAGACCCACGGCTTCCAGCAACTCGACGGCCCGCGCCTTGCGCTGTGAGCGTGAGAGCGTCCCCTCGAACATCGGAATCTGGACGTTCTCCACAACGGTGAAGGTCGCCAACAGATGAAACGCCTGGAAAACAAAACCAATCTCGCGGGAGCGATACGCCGCAGGATCCGACAAGTCTGGAATCGAGCTGCCACGGTAGTTGAGCGTGCCTGAAGTGGGCGTGTCCAGCGAGCCGAGCATCTGCAACAAGGTGCTCTTGCCGCAGCCACTCGGCCCGACAATCGCCACAAATTCTCCCCGCCGGATCTCCAGATCCAGACCGCGCAAGGCCACCACCTTGCCATTGTCAAATTGCTTCTTCAGGCCGATCGCCTGATAGATCAATTCAGCATGGGCGGGCAAAGCGGCGACGGGCATAAGGGAAGCTTACACAAAGACGGGCTCTCGTCTAGGCGTTTGATCGCGGCGGATAAATCCTCTCTCACGTTGTTCTCTGGCTCCCCTCCAACCGGCCGGCGATTTTTGCCACGGATGGGAAAAATTTGCTTGTCGCCACCGGTGGGTCCAGCAAACTCCTCAAGCCCCTTGCGCGCATCCCGAACAACCATGAAATCGTACTTCCCGCTCGTCAAATCCCCGATCAAATACGAAGGCCCCAAGAGCCGCGATCCCCTGACCTTCAAGTGGTTCAACGCCAAACACAAGGTGCGCGGCAAGACCATGGCCCAACATTTCCGGTTCGCGGTGGCTTACTGGCACACGTTCAAGGGCGGTGGCTCGGACATGTTCGGCCCGGCCGCCTGGGTGCGCGAGTGGAATGTCGGCTCGCCAATGGAGGCGGCCGAAAAAGCGCTGCAAGCCAACTTCGAATTCTGCCAGAAACTCGGCGTTCCCTACTATTGTTTCCATGACCGCGACATTGCCCCGGAAGGTGCAACGTTCACCGAGTCGGTCAAGAACCTCGAGACCGTGGTCAAGCAGGCCAAGAAGATGCAGAAGGACACCGGCATCAAGTTGCTATGGGGCACGGCCAATCTGTTCTCCAATCCACGTTACACCCATGGTGCGGGCACCAACCCCGACGTTCAGGTGTTTGCCTATGCTGCGGCCCAACTCAAGCACGCGCTCGAGGCGACCTGCGAACTGGGTGGTGAAAACTATGTGTTCTGGGGTGGCCGCGAAGGGTATGAAACGTTGCTCAACACCAAATACAGCCAGGAGCAAAACCAATTCGCCACGCTGCTCCAACTCGCCGTGGATCACGCGAAACAGATCGGTTTCAAGGGCCAGTTCCTGATCGAGCCCAAGCCGCGCGAACCTTCCAAACACCAATACGATTACGATACCGCCACCGTGCTCAGCTTCCTCCGCGCCCATGGCTTGTATGACCATTTCAAGATCAACGTCGAGGCCAACCACGCCACCCTCGCCGGCCACACCTTCGCCCACGAACTAACCGTCGCCGCCGCCGAAAACAAGCTCGGCAGCATCGACGCCAACGCCGGCGATGTCCTGTTAGGCTGGGATACCGACCAATTCCCGGTGAATCTCTACGACACCGCCACCGCCATGATCCCCGTGCTCCAACAAAAAGGCGGCATCGGTTCCGGCGGCTTCAACTTCGATGCCAAGTGCCGTCGCGGCTCCAACGATGTGATGGATTTGTTCTATGCCCATATCGGCGGCATGGATGCCTTCGCCAAGGGCCTGCTGGTGGCGGACAAGATCCTCTCCGA
>JBAXOF010000021.1:0-26652 GCA_037133375.1 Verrucomicrobiota bacterium
TGGCGAGAGGTTCCACGGTGACCGTGCCGAGGCCGGTGTTGGCACCATTGATATATAACGTGCCCGTGTTGACCGTGGTGTTGCCACCGTAACTGTTAGCGCCGGAGAGCGTCAGGGTGCCTACACCGTTTTTGGTCAGGGTTTGACTACCCGCCGCGCTGATATTGCCGCCAATTGCCAGCGATCCACTGGTGACCGCAACCGCCACATCGTTAGCCAAGGTGAGCGGCGCATTGATGATCTGCGCGCCGGAGGTCACGTTGATGCCAGCCGCCGCACCCGCCAAGGTGAGGCTACTCGAACCAGCCAACATATAATCGCTGGCACCGGTGAAGCTCAGCGCATTGACGTTGACTGCCGTGTCCACCGTGACGGTGTGGCCGCCGGCATCAAAGGTGGCGCTGTCCACGCCTGCAAAATTACTGTCTGTGCCCGGGGCGGCTTGCGCACCGCCGCCTACCGAATCGGTCCAGTCGCTACCCGTGCTCCAGTTGCCCGTGGCACCACTCCACACCATCTGGCCGGAATAGACGCCGATGCTATATGGCGCGCTCACTGATGTGGCCGCGGAGAACTCCGGGTTGACTGCGGAACTGATACTGCCGCCCGCCGAACTAACCGCCGCCGTGCCGGTGAAGGAACGGGTGAAGCCCGTGGCGTCGCTGATGTTGTTAGCCCCGCCGCTCAGGATGATGCCGTTGGCATCCGGAGTTAGACTCGCCGCCTGCACGGTGGCGTCTTCGGTATCGCCATGCACGCCGCTGCCACCGCCGCCGTAGCTGTAGCCATAGGCATTCGATGTCACATTGACAGTGGCTCCCGCATGGAAGGTGCCTAGGGTCGTGGTGGTCGGAGCCGTGACCGTGCGGGTGGCCACCGCCGTGGCGGTGTAGCTCGCGCTGGTCAAGGTGGCCGGCGTGTAGCTGAAGGCGGTTTCCGCATTCACCGGTGCCACCGAAATGGTGGCCGTGCCGCTGCTGGCGGCACTGGCGATACTGGCACTCTGGCTGCCCAGCGAACCGGCTTGGGTCGTGCCATCGTAGGTCGTGCTGCCGATGGTCACGTCAGTGAACAGGTTGCGATTGCCGGTGCTGGTGAAGTTGAGCGTCTTGCCTGTTAGGGAAACGGACGCTCCCGCCAAGTGGCGTCCAATGTCGCCCAAGTCCACCGTGAAGTTCGCCGCGCGGTCAGCCACCACGGTGCCGGTGACGTTGATCGTAGCGGTGCTGTTGTCACTGCCTTGGCTCACGCCGGCCGAATCAACCGCCTGGTTGGTGATCGTGACGGCCCCTGACTTGATGCCGGTGGAACCGGTGCTCAAGGTTGCGTTGATGCCAGAAACGGTCAGTGCGCTGATCAGGTCCGGGCTCGTCGTCGTGGTGCTGATGCCAGTACCGCTGGCCACCACGGTGGCGTTGGTCGTGGCGGCATCGCTGCCGTTGGAGTTAAGGGTGATGTTAGCCGACTGCGTGGAACCCGCCAGAACCCGTCCGAATGCGTGGCTGACACTGGTGGTTTCCAACGAGGTGGTCGGCTCGGCTGAGCCTACCCAGAGCTTCGAGTTGTTGCCGGTGACCAAGGCGGACCACTTCAGTTGCAGATCGCTGCCGGAGACCACCGTGGAGAAGGCACCTTCGTCGGTGATGGTGTTGCCTGTGCCCACTGAGATGCCGTTGACGATGATGGCGATGTTGCTCGTATCAAACAGATTCGTGCCGCTGACACCACCCGTGATGAAATCCCAGGTCCGGGTGGCATTCCAGAATGTGTCGCTGAAGTTCGTGCTGCCGTTGGTGAACTGCAGGTTGAGCTTCGCGCCGCTGCTGCCGCTGCTGTCGATCAACGTCGTTCCGGTGACGTTGGCCACGCTCCAATTCGTGCCAGCGCTGCCCTGCGTGTTGCTCGTCGCGTTTTCCCAGTTAAACAGGCCGCCCGCAGCTAGACTCAGGCCGCCACCGAGATTGAGTGTGCCGACACTCGCACCGGGCGACAACGTCGCGCCGGAACTTACCGTGACACTGCCGCCAGTAACGCTGCCAGCGCCCTTGAGCGTCTGCCCGCTGGCCAATGCCAGATGCGTGCCACTCAGTCCCGACACATCAAGCACCGCACCACTGGCAATGTTGATGTTGGCCGAACCGGCAATATTGTTAGTGGAACTCCCCAATGCCAGCTTGAGCGTGCCTTGTGTGATATTCGTCGCTCCGGTGTAGGTGTTGGCACCGGACAGCGTTTGGATACCGCTCCCGGTCTTGACGAGACTGGTGACCGGACTGCCGCTGCTGGAAATCGCGCCGGAGAATGCGGCGGGACTGGTGTTGTCGTTGCCAAGGGTCAGCGTCGCGGTGCCGAGGGGCACGTTGCCAACCCCTGTCAGCGAGCCGATGGAGTTGCTATAGTTGGCAAGGTTCATGGTTTTGCCGGCCGCGATGTTATACGCCGAGTTAGGTGAGAAGGCGGTGGTTGAACCTGCCTGTAGGGTACCGTTGGTTAGCGTTGTCGCACCACTGTAGGTGTTGTCGCCGGAGAGGGTCCACGTTCCTGTGTTGTGGTTCAAATATATCGCCACCTTCCCGGTCCCGCTGGCGCCGTCGATGATGTTGCCACTGAACGTGGCGGTCGTGTTCTTGAAAACAGCCGTGGCGGTCGTTGATGCCGCGTTATTGGTGACCGTGCCGCTGCCGCTGATCGTCGGGTAGGCATAGTTCTGGTCGGTGGTGCTCCAACTTACCCCATTCAAGTCGAAGGTTCCGCCCGACATGGTGAAACCACCTTCGCGGTAGATGACGCCGTTCCCGTTCCCGGCGCTGCTGATCTTGAGGGTCGCCCCGGACTGCACTTCCATACTGTTGGTGGCAGAATACCAGTCTGCCCTACTTCCATTATTACTGAGTATGACGGTGCCTGCGACGATTACCATTCCGCCAGAGTCTTGATGGTCTCCGGCGTACGTTAGCGTTCCCGGGCCATCCTTCCATAACCCACTATAATTACCGCCAGACCGGACGGCGTTGACGTTGCCGGCCGCGTTACTTACCACGATGGATTGATTATCGTTGCCACCGGTGAAGGTATAGTTGCCCACGGACGAAGTCCCGGTGTATTCCAAGCGACCACCGTTGTTGAAGGTAATGTTGGTGGCATTAGTCGGCAGGTTGGCCGCAGCACCAAAGCTCAAAATCCCCCCGCTGATCGTGGTTACACCACTATAGGAGTTAGAACCAGCGAGCGTCAGCGTGCCGCCACCCGTCTTGGTCAATGATCCCGCTCCATCCACATTGCCGCTGATGGTGAGTGCGTCGGTCACTAGTGCAGTGCCAAACGTGCTGTTGCTGGTCAGGGTCAACGGGGTGTGGATCGCCTGCGTCCCGGTGGCGGTGACGGTGGCTGTGCCGGTGTTGCTCTTCAATGTTAGTTTGTTAGTGCCGGTGCCCTGGGCGATCGTGTAACTCGTGCCGCCTAACGTCAGTGCCTTCAGGCTGGGGGCTGCGCTGTCCAGCTCGATGGTCGCGGTCGTGCCGGTGCCATCAAACGTGGCCGTGTCCACATTGTCGAAGCCGGCGAAGGTGCCAGGCGCGCCGATGGACCCATTGGAGTCGATCCAGTTGGCATGGGTGCCCCAACTGCCACTCGTGCCGGAGGCAAGCGTCCACTTGCCCGAGCCATTGAAGACATCGCCGGTCACCGTGATGGTCTGCGAGCCCACGCTGGTCGTGCCCAGCCCGCTGCTATTAACCTCAGTTGAATTCAACGCCACAGTTGTGGTTCCAGACTTGCCTGGACCGGCGGTGACACTGGCATCTAAGCCCACACTCAACGTGCCGCTGCCGCTGCCGCCGCCGACGATGCCGGACACGGAACCGCTGGTCGTAATACTCGAGGTCGGACTGCTGAATCCGTTGCTACTGAGGGTTTCAGTGTAGGTGGCATCCACCGGGGCCGAGTTGGTCAGCGTCACCAAGGCACTGCTCGTGCCACCCACGTGCATCGTCCCGATGTTCACCGTCTGGGTCGAAGCCGCCGCCGCAAGGTTGTAGCCGCTGCCGCTGATGGCAACCGTTTGACTTGTTAGATTAGTAATGCCCAGCGTGTTGCTAGTGCCATTGACCGTGCCGGCGCTCGTCAGATCGACGGTCACCTCACCGGTCGCTGCCCCACCACCACCAAGGGTTACCCATAGATGATTGCTGTCGGTTGCACCGGCAAGCAATCCGCTCACGGACCCGCTGACGGTCGTATTGGTCACGGCGGTGATACCGACATTGAGATCCTCGTTGTGAGTGCCGGCCGTGCCGTTGGTCAGACTCAATGCCTTGGCGACGCCGACGTGATAGTTGCCGATATTGCCGCTTATCGCGTTAGGTGAAGCCAGCGCGTAAACATCCACCGTTACCGGCGTGGTGCCCATCAACACGGGAGCCCCGCCACCGTTGCCAATCGTGTGATTGGTGGCCGATGCGATCGACGGTGTGAAGGTATAAGCCCCAGCGGATGTCAAAGCCGTGATGCTACCGGAATGAGTGTCCGTGCCATCGTCATTGGCGATCGGCAACGCGTTCGCGGCCTTCGGCCAAGTGCCGTTCAGTTGCGCCGCGTTAGAAACCGTCAGATGGGTGTAGTCCAGAGTATCCGCATAACTGCTGCTCAGTCCGGTGTTGGTGATGGTGGCGGTGACCGTGGACGCTCCGCCGACGTGGATCTTCGGCGCGCTGGCCGTGGCCGCCAGCGTGTAGGTGGTCCCGATGGTGGTGATCGCGTTGGCAACTGTTAGGATTTCCTGACTCGACGTGGAATTGGCGAGCGAGAAGGTGTAGCCGTGGCCGTTGACCGTGATGGTGCTGTTCTTCAACGTGAACGCCGACGCCCCCAAACCACCAGCAGCAGTCAGGAAATTGTAATCGCCTGTTGCCAGTCCGGTGGCACCGGACAGCGCAAAGAAGTCCAACAGGGTGCCCGACGCAATCGCCGCGCTACCGCCCATGGTGCCCAAATCAAGAAGGTCGATGCTGCCGGCGCTGTTGCCGATATCAAAGCTGAGCATCGGCAACACCGTGCTGGTGATCGTGGTCAAACCACCGGACCCCAGCCGGAAGGTTCCTACGGCGTTGTCCACCATGCTGAAATCACCGGCGCTGCTCGCGCCGCCGTACAGGATTAGACTGGAGCTGCCGGTGGTGGTGCTGGCGCCCGCGTAGAGCGTGCCCCCGCTGGCGGGATTGGCGGCGAAGGTTGCGCCCGGATTGGCCGCTATGGCGGTGTCGCCCAAGTAGCCGGTTAGAGCCAATTTACCGCCGTTGATGGTCGTCGCCCCGGTATACGTGTTTGTGTTGCTGAGGGTGAGCGTGCCACTCGTAGTCTTCGTCAGGGCCAGCGTGCCGGTGCCCGAAGTATGGTCGGCGATGGCTCCGTCATAGGTGCCACTGGCCACAGTGAGGGTGGTAGCTGTGCCTGTGGCGTTGTTGAGGAGCATGCCACCACTGCCGGTCAAGGCATTCACCTGCTGGCTCGTGCCATTCAGATCGAGCGTGGCGAGGCTGTTGACAACCAGACTGCTGCTGGTCGAACCAAGGGTTCCGGAGCCGCTCATGACCACAGTGCCGTTGCTGATCGATGTGCCGCCACTGTAGGTGTTGGCACCGGACAGCGTCAGCGTGCCCGCGCCGCTCATCGCCAAGCCCGCCGCTCCATTCACTAACAGGTTGGCCGAGATGATGGTGTTGCCACTGCTGTTGCTGACGGCATAGGATGTGCCTGTCAGACTGCCGTTCTTGAGTGTGTCGCCACTGGCCGCCGCTGCGGTGAGGCTCACCGCGCCTGCGGTTTGACTGGTCGTCCCCAGATCGAGGGCACCGCCACCCAGGGTCAGCGCATTGGTGGTCGCTCCGAGCGTGCTGCCGACGCTGAGAGCCAGCGTCCCGTTGTTAACGATGTTGCCGCCGCTGTAGGTGTTGCCCGTGCCGGAGAGCGTCAGGGTGCCCGCTCCCGACTTGGTCAGGCCGGCCGCGCCGTTGACCAGCAGGTTGGCTGTAACGATGGCATTACCTGCCGAATTACTCGCGGTATACGCTGTGCCTGTCAGACTGCCGTTCTGGATCGTGTTGCCACTGGCCGCCGCGGCGGTGATGCTCACCGCGCCTTGGGTCCGGCTGGTGGCGCCCAAATCGAGCGTGCCCCCGCCCAGGGTCAAGGCGCTGGTGGTCGCTCCGAGCTTGCCGGAGCCGCTGATGGCCAAGGTGCCCGCATTGATCCCCGTCGTGCCCGTGTAGCCATTGTTACCGGACAGGATCAGGGTGCCATCTCCGGCCTTGGTCAGGCCGGTGGCCGTGCCATTGGAGATGATGCCGCCGACGCTGAGCGTGTTGGCGGTCACCGTGACCATCCGGTTGCCTGCCGTGGAACCGAGGGAAACCGTGCCGGTGCCGAGATTCAGGCTGTTAGTTCCGGCGAAGGCAAAGTCCGCATTCCACACCTGCACGTTATTGGATGTCATCGCCAGGCTGGCCACGCTGCTGTCGAGCGCGCCGCCGCTGATGGTCAGAGTGCCGGTGCCCAAGGCGGTGGCACTGCCGGCCGTGAGTGTCCCGCTGCTGACCTTGGTGCCACCTGAGTAGGTATTGGCTCCGTTGAGCGTCAGCGTGCCGCTGCCAATCTGGCTAACGATACCCGCGCCGGAGATCACGCTGGCAAAGTCGCTGCCCTGCGTAATGGTGTTAGAGCGATTGAAGGCGAGCGTTGCAGTTGCGTTGGTGAGGGTAATCGCGCTGCTGGGGCTGAGCGAACCGGTCGTCGTGTTGTTGCCGATCTGGAGTGTGGCGGCGGCGCTGCTGACGTTCGTTGTCCCGATGTAAGTGTTGGCCCCCGTGAGGGTCAGCGTGCCGTTGCTGCCGGACACGGTGAGGCCGGCTGAGCCGCTGGCATTCATCAGCAGATTGGCGGTCACGATGGCGTTGCCGCTGGTGTTGCTCGCGGCATAGGAGGTGCCGGTGAGGTTGCCGTTCTGGATAGTGTTGTTGCCACCGCCCAAGGCCGTGGTGATACTGACCGCACCCACCGTCTGACTGGTCGCGCCCAAATCAAGTTTGCCGCCGCCCAAGGTGAGCGCCGCGAGGCTGGCCGTCGTGGTGCTGCCCAGCGTGCCCAAACCGGACAAGGTCAGCGTGCCACCACTCACCGTGGTCGTGCCGCTGTAGGTGTTGGCTGCGGAAAGGGTCACCGTGCCGGTCGTGCTCTGCGTGAGGCCGCCCGTGCCGTTGGCACCAAGAATCGATCCAGATATCGTGGCATCGCCGGTGCCGGCAAGGGACAGGCCGAAGCCGCCATTATAGACATTGCCGCCCACGGCGAGGGACTTGCCTGCAGCGATGTTCCATGTCTGCGCCGCAGCCAGCGCGATGTTCGCATTGATGGTGTTGGTGGCGTTGGCAAATGATGTGACAGAGATGGCACTGCCTGCCGTCACCGTGGCGAGCGCGGCACTCGTCGTGGCCGCCGTGCCTGATGCGCTATTGAGCGTGATGACGTGGCTGCCGCCGATGGTCACGGCGGCGCTGTCGTTGAAGGTGACACTGCCCAGCGCCATGTCCGAGTCTACAGCCACGTTGGCTTGCTGCGCACCACCGGTAGCGCCGAAAATAACATTGACGCCACTGCCCCCAGGGACAACCCCATTGGCTGACGTGCCTGCGGCGGCCGACGCCCAGTTACTCGTGGTGCCGCTGGAGAGACTCATGGAGCCCACGGCGTTGGTCACCGCACCGCCGAGCCAGTAAGCGTTGGTCAGTGCCGTCACGCCGCCGGTGTAGCCGGTGATATTCACCGCCGTGTCGCTCTCAGCGAGCGTCGCAATGTAGTTCGTGTTGTTGGCCACGAAATAGTGCGTCGAGCCGGTGAGCAAACCGCCATTGGCACTGCTGATCAATGGGGTGGCCGTATTCACTGCAGGAGTGGTCACGCCATTGATGCTGATCCCGATGTTGCCACCGCTGGTCGTCGCGGCGTTGGTCGAGGTGAGCTTGTCCACGGTGTTGGTGCCGACCAAGTCAAACGTTAGGTTTGCACCGCCAGCAAGAATCAGGCTGTTGGCCGCATAGGTCGTCACTGCGGCACTGTTCTGCATGCTGAAGTTGCCCCCGGCATTGATGGTCAGATTTCCACCCGATGGCAGATTGGCCGCAGCTGCGGCTAACAAGGTGCCGCCGCTGACCACCGCCCCGCCGGCATAGGTGTTGGTACCGCTGACAGTTAGGGTTCCGGCACCCGCCTTGGTCAGTGCGCCGGGGCCGGAAATCGCCGAGCTGATGGTCGAATTGAAGGTGTTGGTGTCCACCGTGCCCGTGCCCGCCAGAGTAATGGCACCCCCGGTGACAAAACTGGCGTTGGTGTTTCTCGCCTTGAGGATGCCGCCGTTGAAGGTCATGACAGTGGCCGCATTTAAGGACAACTGAGTGGCGCTGAAGACGCCGTTGCTATTGATATTAATGAAGTTGCTACCACCACCAGAACCCGCATTTTGTGTGAAATTGATGAGTCCCCCATTGCTAACCGTAATCGCGTTACCCGTCGACGTTCCACTGCCGCTCCATAAGGTGTTCACCGTTCCCATGTTCCAAACCGAATTGGCACCATCAACAAGAATGGTGTTATTCTTGGCATTGCCGTAATACATGATGTAGTTGGTGCCACTCATCGTCGATAGCGTGCCACCGTTGAGAACGGCCAACTGACCGCTATTGTTAGAATCCCATTCAAAGACGCCGCTAACATTGCACGCCGAACCTGCTCCGGTAATCGTGACGCTGTTGTTCTGTCCAGAACCACCGTTGCCGTCTGAGATAAAGAAGGTGAAAGCGCCGACCGTGGCGCCGTTGCTGACGGTCAGCGAGTTGCCCGACTGAGCGTTGCTCCCGACATAGAAATTCGAGCCGGACGTGTAGGTGCTTCTCGGCCCGGTGACGACGAGCGAATTATTGGCTGATCCCTTTCCGATATTGGTATTGCCATTATTGAACTGTACGGAAGCTCCTCCGCTGACCGTGACATTGGAGCCGGTGTCGATGTTAAGCGCGCCGGTGCTGTAGTAATAGGCCGTGCTGCCGCTGAACGCGAGACTTCCACCGCCAGTGGATGTCGCGGCTTGGTTCATATTGGCATTATTTCCCGTGAGAGTCACCGTGCCCTTGGTCGATTTGGTGATGGCGGCGTTGCCGAGTCCGGCGGTGATGGTGCCGTTCTTTAGCGTATAAGAACTGCCTGAGAGGGTGGAGGTTCCGCTGCCGGTGATCTGGCCCCCGCCGTCCAGCGTCACCGCGCCGACGCTGTCGTTGTGGCTGGCACCGAGATCGAAGATGGCGGTCGGCCCGTTGATTGTTAGAGCACTGGTATCGGCGATGAGGCCGGTGGAACTTTCGGCGAGTTTGCCCGCCACGACGCTGGTCGTGCCGGTATAGGTGTTGGTCGCATCCAAGGTCAGCGTGCCCGCCCCCGTCTTGGTCAGGCCTCCTGAGAAGCCTGTGATCGGCGTGCTGATTTTGAGCAGGTCGGAGGCGGTGTCGGTGCGGATGACCAGTTCCGCATTACTCGCGGTCGTGACCGAGGTGCCGCCGCTGATGATGCCCACCGAGCCGCCGCCGGACTTGAGGATGCCGGGCACGGTCAGCGAACCGGAATTCATCGTGTAGCCCACGCCACTGCCAGCCAAATTCAGGGACAGCAAGGTGTCACCCGTTCTGGCGGCGGGAGTTGCCGTGAGTTCCACATGATTGCTGGCGGTGATGGTATTGACGGCTGCCGTGCTAACATCCGTTCCGTATGCCAGTGCGCGGACATAGGTGCCGGCGGCGTTCATGGCCGCGAAATCCGCACCGTTGAAGTAAATGCCCTTGTCAACGAACCCTGCGGCCACTCCGGTCAGGTTGATGCTGTTGGTGGAACCATTGGCTCCGCCAGTGGTCGTGAAATTGGCGCTGGCCCCCGCCGTGCGCGCTGTCAGCGAGGAGAAGGTCAGCGCGGCCGAAGTGGCGTTGAAGGTGGAATTGACCGTGTTGGATCCGGCGCTGAATGTTAGAGCGCCCATGCTTTGGGTGCTCGAGGCGGCCTCCATCACGTTGAAGGTGCCGCCGTAGGTGTTGAAGGTCAGGGCCGTGCCCGTCGTGCCGTTGAGGCTACCCGTGGTGCCATTGCCGATCTGGAGCGTGCCGCCTGAGATGGTGGTCGTGCCAGTGTAGGAATTCGCGCCGGTGAGTACCTGCGTGCCGGGGCCATAAGCACCGGTCAGGGTCAGGGTGGTGGCCCCGGAGCCATTGGCAATGATGCCGCCGTAGGTGTTGCTGACGCCACTGCCGGGATTGAGGGTCAGCGCGGTCATGCTGGTGTAACCGGTGGTGATCACCGACGCCAAGTTGGTGCTGCCCTTGAGACCGCCGAAGGTTGGCGCGGTGGCACTGCTCAGAGTGACAACGCCGGAGCCGGATGTATCCAGCGCGCTGTTTTGGAGCGCCAGGTTGTTCGAGATGATGAGAGTGCCAAGCGTGCTCTTGGTGTCGCCGCTGTAGAGATTCGTTCCGCTCAAGGTCAGCGTGGAGCCGCTGCTATTCTGCGTCACGCCGGTGACGTTGGTCCCGATGATGGCGATGATGGTCACGCCGCCGGTGCTGGTGCCGGTGTTGGTGATCGAGCCAACATTGTTGACCATGATCCCGGACAGAGCAATGCCCCCGGCCGTGGTGGAATTGTTCTGTAGCGTCAGGTTGCCGGTGCCGGTGATGCTGCTGGTGTTGACGGTCAGCACGCCGGTGCCGGCGTTCTGGATGGTGGTGGCGGTGCCCAGCACCAGCCCTGTGCTGATGGTGTTAGCCGCGTTGTCGCCGCTGGCCACGAAAACCCCGGCCCCGCTGCTGCTGCCGAGATTGATGGACGTCCCCGTAAGCGTGATGGCCACGTTATCGTCGAAGGTAATGCTGTTGGCGGACTGCGCGCCGTTGACGTTGATGACACCGGCGCTGCCGGTGGTACCAGCCGCAATGACGAGGTTATCGGCGGCGGTGGTGATGTAGGTGAAGGAAGCGGAAGTGATGCCGTCGCTGGCGGTATCCCAGAAGTTGCTGGTGCCCCAGATGCCCGTCGCAACACCCGAACCGGCGGTAGCGCCATTGGTGTCCCAATACAGCGTGGCCGACTGAGCCGCGTTGGCGGCGAGGAGTGAGATGAGGGCGATGGCGAGGTTGCGGGAACCTGAGCGGACGAGGCGGAATGCGGAGCGGGGTTTCATAAGAGATTTTGAATTTTGGATTTTGGATTGGCGCGGGCAGAGATACTCAAAGCGAGAGTGGCAAAATAGCCAGACCCTGTCTTGTCATAAAAATCGTGACACGCAAATTATGCAGGGTCGGAGGACGCGAGGGATGGGGCATGACGGAGCCAGAAAACCACTGAGCCGCTGCCGGATAGAGGATGTGGGCGAGACACCCACACTCCTTGAAAGAGTGCCGGGCAGTGGCGCGGTGCAAGAAAACTACTGAGCCACTGCTGGATAGAGGATGTGGGCGAGACACTCACACTCCTTGAAAGAGTGCCGGGCAGTGGCGCTTGAAAACCGCCGCCACGGTCAACGTGGCTGTCGCGTCCCGCGGCAGGCCGTGATTGCGGCGTCCCGTCGCTATGCTGCGGAAACCAACCTCTAACGACCCTGGAACTTGGCGATGGCCTGGGCGCGGGTATAGACGTGCAATTTGTCGTAGATACGCCGGATATAGGTTCCCACGGTGGGGACGCCGATGGCGAGTTCCGCGGCGATTTCCTTATGCGCAAACCCTTGTGCCATCAATTCGAGCACACGTTGTTCTTGTGGCGCAAGATTGTCCTTGGCGGGTGCCGGCCGGTGGAACGATTGGGCAATCATGCGGGCAATGGTGCTGCTCATCGGCGACCCACCTCGGGCGATTTCGGCAATGGCCGCGAGTAATTCGTCGCGCGTGGCGCGTTTCAATAGGTAGCCGGTCGCCCCCGCGCCCAAGGCCTCGAAGATGAGGTTGGCGTCGCTGTAAACCGTTACCATCATGAACTGGGTCGACGCCATCTGCGGTTTGAGCCCACGCACGCACTCGATTCCGTTGCTGCCCGGCAGGTTGATGTCCATCAGCACCACATCCGGCGGCTGGCTTGGCAATTGATCCATTGCGCACTCCGCATCGGCAAATTCACCCGCCAACTCCAAATCCGGAGCGCTCTGGATCCAGCCTTTGAAGAGTTCGCGCAGGGCCGCGTCGTCCTCGACGAGCGCCACCCGGATTCGTGCGGGTTTGACTTTAGTTTTCATGGTTTCCCTTTCTAGCAATCAACGACACCGGCACCACAAACTCCACCACCGTCCCCTGCCCCGGCGTGCTGGTGATCTGGCAAAAACCGCCGAGCTGCGCCATCCGCTCGCGCAGGTTGCCCAAGCCATGGCCGGTGGGCGGGTACTCCGCCGCTGTGGGCAGGCCGGCAGGAGGACAGGCGTCCCGCCTGTCAGGGCCGACGGGCTTCCAGCCTGTCGTTTCATCTGCGGACAGGCGGGACGCGCTGTCTTCCCTAACAGGCTGGAAGCCTGTTTTCCTATCAAGATGCGCCGAACTGCCAGGATCGGGCAAGCCGCGTCCGTCATCATGGACGATGAGCCGGAACTGGCGGGGTTCCAAGCGCAGGCTCACCTGCACCTCGCGTGCTGCGGCGTGCTTGACGATGTTGTTGAGTGCTTCCTTGAAGGCGAGGAACAAATCGTGTCGCAGCGCCGAGGGCAGAAACCATGCAGGCAGTTGCAGGGGCATATCCAGGCGCAACTTCAAACCGGCCGACCCAAGGAACTCCTCGGCATAATCGATCAGGTAATTGACCATGCTGTCCAACGTGTCGTTGCGCGGGTTGACCGCCCACACTGTTTCGTCCATGGCCAAGGTCATCTCATGCGCCACGCTGCGAATGGCCGCGAGCCTGTTCCGCAAAGCTTCCAAGTCCTCCTGCTTGTTAGTGCCGTCCTCGGCCATCACTGAAACCCGCGTCAAGCTCGTGCCCAAATCATCATGCAGGTCACGGGCAATGCGGGCGCGCTCCTCTTCGAGCCCATGCTGGCGCTGCATCCGCAAGCTGACCACATACCGCCACGCCGCGAATGCCAGGCTGACCGCCACCAGCCCCACCACCAGCCAGAACCACATCTGATAGATGACGGGCAAGCGCACTTCCAAGTCCAATTGTTGCGGCCCGCCGTGTTGGCGGTCCACCAGACTGATCCGCCAGACGTTCTCACCGGCACTGGCCACGCCCTGCACCGCGCAACCGCTGGCCGAACCGAACACCAACGGCCAGCGACTGTAGACCCACAGGTCGCCCGCTCGCGCACCGGCATCGGTGAGTTCAATCCGCATGAAGGCAGGGGTGCTGATGACCTGCTTGATCTCGGCCGCCCCGCAGTAAATATGCAGGTTGGAACCTATCAGCACTGGCTGGTTAGGCGTGCGGTCCAGATCGGTGAAACACAAATGTTGGGAGGCCGCCGCGATGAGCACCGGCGTGGTCCACGAACCTTTGGCGACCCCGAGAAATTGATTATCCCAAAACGACCAGACTGCATAGCGCCGGTTGGGATCCATCCCGGCCGCCGCGAAATCCACCTTACCCACCGTTTGCTCCTGCTTGCCGACGTTCCACACCAGGGCGACGGTCGAGTCCCCCCAATCCCGGCGGACGTGTCCGTAAAGACCCGACCAATCCTCACTGGTGCCAAAGCCTAACACCCCGGTGCGTTCGGTAGCCGGCGGGGTCAACACCTCGGCATTGAGCCAGTGTTCCTTGAAGCCATCCCGATACCATGGGTCGGCCGTGATGGCCGCCCCACACGACAGGCCCACCATGCTGCGCCACGCCCGCACCACCAGCGGGCCGCCGCCCACCACCAAGCCTTCCGCTTCCGCCGCGAGGTAATACACATCGTGGTCCACCGCAAACCAGCGACCGTTGAGTTGGCCATAAGGCCGCACGTCGTTGATGATCGAGGGCAGCGTGCGCCGCAACGCATCCGGGCCGATCCGGCTGGCATCCACGCAACCGACCACCGCGCGGTCAGGCAACGCACCCACCCCACAACATAGCAGATAGGTATCCTCGCCGGCGGCCTGGCGGATAGCCAACCAAGCGGCCCGTTGGATTTCAAAGGCGGTGCGCTTTTCGTCCGCCGCCCGCGTGGCGGCGGGTGCCCAGGAAATCTTCAAGTAGCGGCAACCGCGTTGCACCGCGCGGCCGACCGTGGCGGTGACGTCAGCGATTCCCTGCGGGCTGCCCGCGGCATTCGGGGCTGGCCCGAATGCCAGCCGCAGGCCGAAGCGCGCGCCGATCCCGCCCACACTCCGCACCACCTCCGGCAACCACGGCGCCTCCAACACCTCTTGGGCGCTTTGCGTCAAGCATTCCTCCTCTATCACATCCGGCCGCAAGCGCCCACCGGAGCGCCGCACCGCATCCACCACCGCCAGCACTTCCTTGCCGGGCTCCTTGTGTTTGAGAAAATTCCAACTGTTCCATCCCGACAGCGCACCTTTCGTGGTGCGCGCCCCGTGGGTCTTGCCCACCCACTCCGCCCAGCGCGCCAGCGCCTGGTTCGGCGGCTCCATCAACACCACCACCTGCTGACCCCAGCGCGTTTCTCCGGGATCCACCCGCACGCCACTCATCTCGGATGTTAGACCAAATGCCAACCGGCCCCGTGCCGCGGGCGTGAAGCGAGCGCTGACGTAAGCCGTCGGTGTGCCCACCGGGCCGAACCAAAATCCCTTGCCGGTGCCATTGTAAAAACCACCCGCTTCATGCACGTCCAACGGCTGGTCCAGATCGTTGAGCCCGGTCACCGCCGACTTCGGACTGTAAAATCCCGTGATCAGCCACTCCCATGGCATACCCTCCGCTTTGATTGTTAGATCAAGCGGCGTCACGCTCAGGAGCTCGACCGGCTGCCCGCCCACATTGCGGATGCCGGCCTGCGCCAAGACCCCCGGCACGCCCGGCACCCGACCTAACCGCAACATCAAGTCCACCCGCTCATTGGCAAAGTGCAGCGCCGCCTCAGCCACCCTGGCCTCGCCATAAGGGGTTTTTTCAGTTAGATGTTGGATTGGCCCCACCGGCGTGCCGGCGGCCGACACCAACACGTGCGTTGCCCCGGCGACCCGAATGCTTGCGCCAAAGCCGGCCTGCTCCCCGCCCCACCCCGGTGTCGTCACGCTGAAGTTGCGGCCGTCGGCGGCGAGTGTGGCGCTCACCGTGGCGGCAGCATCCGGCATGGCGCAAGCCGCCCCGCACATGGCCAGATGCGCCAGCGCCAGCCAACCCGTATGCCAGTGAGCGTGTGTCACTCCGCCACCACTGGGCGAACACCGCGGCCAATGCAAGCGAAAGTTATGGGCGAGCAGGAAATCCACTGCAAGAACTGATTCCACTGCTTGATGGAGGATGTGGGCCAGACGCCCAATACTCCTTGAATGAGTGCCGGCCATAGCGCTTGCAAACCGCCGCCACGGTCAACGTGGCTGTCGCGTCCCGCGGCAGGCCGTGAGTGCGGCGTCCCGCCGCAATGCTGCGGTTCGGTAGGGCGTGGCGGCCTCGCCGCGCCGCGGCGTTCGGTAGGGCGTGGCGGCCTCGCCGCGATGCAGCGTTCGGTAGGGCGTGGCGGCCTCGCCGCGATGCAGCGTTCGGTAGGGCGTGGCGGCCTCGCCGCGCCGCGACTGGCCAACGGCTGAGACAGCCCATATGCATTTCATCCGCCGCGCCTTGGCACCGCCCATGCGGGCGGATAAGTCGGCGGACCGGGCCGGTCCGCCCTACCTGCGATGCCAGCGCATCTTGGCAAACTCAGGCCACCTGGCGATCGACATCTTCGCGGAGGTTTTCGATGATGAATTCCTGGCGGTCTGGGGTGTTCTTGCCCATGTAGAAAGCTAACAACTCCTTGACGCCCTTGCCCTCCTCGTATGCCACGGGGTCGAGGCGCATATCCGGGCCGATCATGAACTTGAACTCGTCGGGCGAGATTTCTCCCAAGCCTTTGAAGCGGGTGATCTCGGCGTTCTTGCCGAGTTTGGTGAGCGCCTGCTTGCGCTCGTTCTCGTCATAACAATAGATCGTCTCCTTCTTGTTGCGCACCCGGAAGAGCGGCGTCTGCAGGATAAACAAATGCCCGTCACGAATCAGCTCCGGGAAAAATTGCAGGAAGAAAGTGAGCAGCAACAGGCGAATGTGCATGCCATCGACGTCGGCATCGGTGGCGATGACCACCTTGTTATATCTAAGGGCCTCGACGCCATCCTCGATGTTGAGCGCGGCCTGCAGCAAGGCGAACTCCTCGTTCTCATAGACAATCTTGCGCGGCAGACCGAAGGTGTTGAGCGGTTTGCCACGCAACGAGAAAACGGCCTGGATTTCCACGTCGCGGCTCTTGGTGATGGAACCGGAGGCGGAGTCCCCCTCCGTTAGAAATAGGGTGGATTCCTCGCGCCGCTTGTGCTTGCTGTCGTAGCGGACGCGGCAGTCGCGCAGCTTCTTGTTGTGCACCTTGGCCTGGCGCGAGCGTTCACGCGCTATTTTCTGGATGCCTTTGAGATCCTTGCGCTCACGCTCCGCGGATTGGATGCGCTTTTGAATCGACTCGGCCACCTGCGGGTTTTTGTGCAGGTAGTTGTCGAGGTTGATTTTGAGGAAGTTGCCGATGAAGGTGCGCAAGGATTCTCCATCCGGGGTGATTGTGTTAGATCCAAGCTTGGTTTTGGTTTGGGATTCAAACACGGGCTCGATGATGCGCACACTCACGGCGGCCTCGATCCCGGCGCGGATGTCCGCCGGCTCGTATTGTTTTTTGTAGAAGCCGCGGATGACCTGCACCAACTGCTCGCGGAATGCTGCCAGATGAGTGCCGCCCTGGGATGTGTTCTGGCCGTTGACAAAGGTGTAGTATTCCTCGCCGCTCTCGGCGCTGTGGGTGAAGGCTATTTCTATATCATTGCCCACCAGATGAATCGGCGGATAGAGCGCTTCGTTTTCCATCTCCGCGCGCAACAGATCTAACAACCCATCCTTGGCGCGGAATTTCCTGCCGTTGAACACAACCGTTAGAGATGGGTTCAGATACGAATAGTAACGGCACATGTGCTCGACAAAGGCTTCGCGATACTTCGCCTTGGCCGGAAACACGCTGCGGTCTAACTCAAACGCCAGACGCGTGCCATTGATGCCGTCGTCGCGCCGCGGGTTTTTCATATCCACGGTCAGCACCCCGCGCGAAAACTCCAGCGCCTTGGTCAACCCGTCGCGCCAGGCCTGGATTTCAAAAAACGCGGACAGCGCATTGACCGCCTTGATGCCGACGCCATTGAGGCCTACGGATTTCTTAAACGCCTCGCTGTCGTATTTGGCGCCGGTGTTGATTTGGGCGGCGCAATCAAACAGCTTGCCGAGCGGGATGCCGCGGCCGAAGTCACGGACCTCCACGCGCCCCTCCTCATCGATGGTGACCTGGATTTCCTTGCCGTAACCCATGATGTGCTCGTCGATCGAGTTGTCGATCGCCTCCTTGAGCAATAGGTAAAGACCGTCGTCCGGCGACGTGCCATCACCGAGTTTGCCAATATACATGCCCGGGCGCATGCGAATGTGCTCGCGCCAATCCAAGGACTTGATGTCCGCTTCAGTGTAATCCGCTGCCATAGGGTGATGTTTCGGAAATGTTAAGCGTTTCCCCGCCCGGTGGCAAGCCTTTCGTGAGCGCACCCTCACGGCCCTACCCCGCGCATAGGCAGGGATCGTTCTCCGAACGGTCCGGCTAGGTGAAGGATGACCGTGCCATGACCTGTTCTAGCAATTTAGGCAACGTCGCTTGAAGGCGAGTGATGGAAGCGCCAATAACAGGGCTTCTCCCCGCCGGACGCCCCGGCGGTGCGGCGCTGTGGCCACGTCACAGCAAATCCTTGGTCACGTAGGCACCCGGCTTGATGGTGCGGGCCACCCCGATCTTCACGCCGGCTTCGAGCGAGGTGTTGACGCCGGTTCTAACACCATCGCCGATGATCGCCCCCAGCTTGAAGCGCCCGGTGTTGACGGGACGGCCATGGACCATTGATATATGTTGGCGGCCATCGTGGCGGTGATTTTCGGTGCAGGTGCCCGCCCCCAAGGTGACGTAGGCACCAATGATCGAGTCACCGATGTAGCAGTGGCGTGAAATGCAGCTATTATTGTAGACGATGGAGTTTTTCACCTCGGCACCGTTGCCAACGAAGCAATGCGGACCGATGCTGGTGGCACCGCGGATATAGGCATTGGGGCCGATTTGGCTGTCGTGGCCGATGAGGACTGGCCCATCGATGACCGAGCCGGGAAGGATGACCGAGCCGTTGGCCAGGCGGACGCAACCGTTGAGGGTGGCCAGCGGGCTGACTTCACCGAGCAGCGAGGTTTCATCCATCATAGCCAGCACCTCCTCGTTCATGCGCAACAAATCCCATGGGTAAACCACCGGAAAGCAATCGGCATCCGTGACGATGCGATCCTCGCATTCCTCAGGGTTGGCGCTGCCTTTCCATGCCAAGGTGTTGCCCTCGCTGTCGCAGAGACGGGCA
Organism: Verrucomicrobiota bacterium; assembly: GCA_037133375.1. Lineage (GTDB taxonomy): Bacteria > Verrucomicrobiota > Verrucomicrobiia > Verrucomicrobiales > Akkermansiaceae > Luteolibacter. The sequence continues at coordinate 18,636 of JBAXOF010000021.1, forward strand.
GTGTTGGGATTGCGGGCCAGCAGCAACATGGCCCCCAGTTCGATCCAATTGTCGAGGGGCACCCGGATGGTGCGGGGGCTGGCCTCGGCAGGATCCACCAATTGGAATCCCGCCCGCGAGAGCTCAGCAGCAAGCAAATCCCGCATCGGGATGTTGGCAATCAAACAGGCCCCCAGCTCGCGATTGGCGGTGATCGGAGCACACAGACCCGGATTTCGGGGCGGTAGCACGGTGGCTTGCATGGCAATAGAGGATACATCACAATCTGCCGATTGTTGCGGGTTTTATTGGGTTTTTCCTCCGCGCTCAGGAACTGTGCGATTTCCGCCACTGGATTTCCATTGACGCTGGATATCCGGACATCTATGACTTCTTCATGTTGCTCAATTTCATCTCGAATCATCTGGGGGGGCTTTCACTGTTAGTTCCCGCAGCCATCCTCTTGTACGAATCCGTGGTGGTGGTGGGAGGCAATGAAATCGCCCTGATCGAGCGCCGTTGGTTTGGCCGCAAAATGCCGCAAGGACGGGTGGTCGCGCTCGGCAATGAAGTCGGCATTCAAGCCCGCACGCTGGGTCCGGGCTTGCACTTTCTGATTCCATTCATCTACAAGGCGACCAAGAGCGCATTCACCGAGATACTGGAAAACGGCATAGGTCTGATAGAATCGGTGGACGGTTCGTCGATTCCGGCCGGCCGGATCTTTGCGGCGGCGGTGGCGGGTCACAATTCATTTCAGGATGGTGAGGCGTTCATCCGCAACGGCGGCCAGAAAGGCCCGCAGATCGAGGTGCTGCCGCCCGGCAAATACCGGATCAACCCGTATCTGTTTAAACTAACGAAAGGCAGCGTCACCGAGATCAAGGACTATGAGATTGGTATTGTGGATTCGGTGGACGGCACCGCCATTCCGGAGGGCCGGATCTTTGCCCAGTCGGTGGCAGGCCACGCGTCGTTTCAAAATGGTGAGGCCTTCGTCAAAAACGGCGGCCAGAAAGGCCCGCAGATTGACATCATTCCTCCCGGCAACTACCGCATCAATCCCTATCTGTTCAAGGTCACCAAGAGCACGACCACCAAGATCAATGAAGGCGAAATCGGTCTGATAGAATCATCCGATGGCCTGGCAATTCCGGCCGGGCGCATCTTTGCCACCGTGGTGCCCGGACACAACTCGTTCCAGGCGGGCGAGGATTTCCGGAAAAACGGCGGTCAGAAAGGCCCGCAGAATGAGATTCTGCCGCCGGGTGTCTATCGAATTCACCCCAAGCTCTTTAAAGTCACCAACGCCGAAGCGGTGATCATCGCCAAGGGCCAGGTCGGCATGGTCACCGCCCAGGACGGCGCGCCCATCCCAATGGGACGACTGTTGGCACAAAGTGTGCCGGACCACTCGAATTTCGAAAACGGCGAGACTTTCCTCAAGAACGGCGGCCAGAAAGGTCCGCAAATAGACGTCCTGCTGCCCGGCACCTATCGTATCAACCTCAACCTGTTCCAAATCCAGATCGCCCCGGCGGTGGTCGTCGAGGCTAACAAAGTTGGTTTGGTCACCGCCCTCGACGGCATCCCGCTGCCGGACCGCGAATACGTCGCCTGCCCCGTCACCGGCCACAACGACTATCAGGATGGCTCGGCGTTTCTAACCAAACAAGGGCAGCGCGGCCCGCAACTCGATGTGCTGCGGCCCGGCACCTACTACATTAACCCGTTCATGTTCAGCGTGGAACTCGACGACGTCGCGGTCATCGAGCGCGGCCAGGTTGGGGTGGTGGTGTCCAACGTGGGTGAGGACCCGACGGCGGACATGAAGAAGCGACTCGGCTCGACACAGATCGGCGCATCCGAGGAGGAAGGCAAGGAGAAATATGTGGTGCCCAAGGGGTTTCGCGGTATCCAGGAAGAGGTGGCCGGCCCCGGCCGCTACTATCTGAACCGACGCGCCTTCATGCTGTATGTCATCGACACGACCAATATCACCATCGACTGGGACGACCAGAAAGACACCCGCTTTGACCAGTTGAATGTCATTTCCAAGGACGGCTTCCCGATCCAGGTATCGGTCAAGGTGGTCATTCGCGTGCGCCCGGACCAGGCACCCTACATGGTGGCCAAGGTTGGCTCGATCGACAACCTGATCCAACATGTAATCCATCCGATGATCGACTCGTCATTCCGCAATCAGGCGTCCACCGCCTCGGCGATGAACTTTTTGCAAAGCCGCTCGGAAGAACAAACCAAGGCGGAAACCCGCGCCCGCGCCGATCTTGAGAGATATCATGTCGAGTGCGTGTCGGTGCTCATCTGTCAGATCCGCCTGCCCGAGGATCTGATGCAGACACAGACCAAGCGCATCATCGCCGAACAACAACAAGAGATGTATAAGATGGAGCAACGGTCACAGGCGGAACGCACCGAAATGGAAAAAATGCGCGCCACCGCCGACCAACAACCGACGCTGGTGGCGTCTGAAATCGCGGTGAAAGTGGCCACCCAGAAGAAGGCGGAGATGATCACCCTGGCCGAGGGCAACGCCGAAGCCAAGGCGCTGGAGGGTGCCGGCGAGGGCAAGCGTTTGATAGCCATCGGCGATGGTGAGGCGTCCAAGATTGCGGCCATCGGCGAGGCCACCGCCCAAGCCTATAACAAACAACAGCAGGCCATCGGCGAGGATGCCATCAAACAAATCAAAATCGTGGACTTGATCGCCGCCGCCATCGAAAAAGGCAACATCAAGATCGTCCCCGATGTGCTCGTCACCGGCGGCGGCAACGCCGCCGCCGGCCTGATGGGCATGCTAACCAAACTGCTGCCGGGCGTGGACCTCGCCGCGCTGGGGCATAAACCGCAGCCGCAGACCGCAGTGATTCCGGAGATACCCCAGATCTAACAACACAACCCGCGCGCTCTCCACCGCTCTCACGAGCGCGCCTACGTGGAAGCACCACCGCCCGCATTTTTTCCAGCGTCGCCGCCGCCGCGCTCTCACGAGCGCGCCTACGTGGAAGCACACAGACAAGGAGCATGCTAAAGCAAGCATGGCAGGCGCTCTCACGAGCGCGCCTACGTGGAAGCACGCCGCGATCCGCTTACTCCTTCGGCTTGATGCCGACAAGCAAAGTATTTTCCGCGACCAAGTATTTTTTCGCCAGCGCGTTGATTTCCTTCACCGTGATCGACGCATAGTCGGCGTCGCGACCGCGCACCAGGTCAAGGCGCTTGGGATCGAGCTGGCACTGGCTCAGGGCGATATTTAGCCAGTATTTGTTATCGCGCAGCGATTGCTTGAGCTGGCTGAGGGTGGGCTTGAGGGCGCGGTCGAGTTCATCGGCAGTGGCACCTTGGGTGGCGAGTTGGTTGGCAAGCTCGCGCATGGTGTTGAGCAGGAGCGGGATATCGGAAGGTTGTTTGCCAATGCTGTGACCGAGGATGAAGCCGAAGTCTTCCAGCGCATCGGAGCCGTTGGCCATGCTGTTAGGGCTGTAGGAGGCGCCGAGCTTTTCGCGGATTTCCTCCCGCAGCCTGTCTTGATAGATTTCCGCCAGAATGTTGAGGCGGCGGAATTCCTGTTGGTTGTTGCGGATACCCGCGGTTTTCCATATGGCGTAGGCGACGGTCTGCGGAATCTTCGAGTCATAGGTGAGGGTTTTTTCCGCGGGAGCGTTGGGGAAAACCATGCGCCGCGCCTCTGCCAGTTCCGGCTTGCTGCGCTCACGCTTGGCCAGCGCGCCGAAGCTGGCCAACAACTCGGGCAGCAGCGTGTCGATTTGGAAATCTCCGACAATGGACAGCTCGAGGTAGCCCTTGGTCAATTCCGGCGTGAGCCAGCTTTTGGCGTCATCGAGGGCGTAGGACGAGAGTTTCTCCCTGGGTGCCGGCATATAGCGGGCATCCCCGCCGTGAAGCCACCCTTGCATTTCCTGCTGCGGTCCCGCAGGCGTGTGGTTGAGTTGTTGATAGATCATGGGGATCTCCTTCTGGAATTGCCAGAGTCCTTCCTTGCGGTAGCCCGGATCGGTTAGCTTGGCGCACATCAGGCGCACTTGCAGGCTGAAATCCGCCGGCGTCGTGCTGCCGGCAAGGGTGAACGCGTCTTCCGCGATGCCCATGGCGACCCCGACGTTTCTGCCGGCGAGAATTTGTTGGAGGTCATCGTGTGAGTGTTTGCCCAAGCCGCCGCCCTCAAACACGGCGCGGGCAAAGTCATCCAACATCGGTTTGTTCTTGGGCTGGCTAAGCTGGCCGGAGCCGATCCTGGCCAACAGGTGGATGCGGTTTTTCTCAAAATCGGTGGGCTTGAGATTGACCCGCACGTTGTTGGAAAACACCAGCTGGGTGATGCCGAGGTCGGCCACTTGCTTGCGGGTGGTGACCGTGCCGGGCTTGCCAAATGTCGTGTAGGCAAACTTATGGACGGCATTAGCTGCGGGGGCGATCACCGGCGAGCCGGTGGATTCCTGATAGAGAGCGGCCAGGATTTTGGCGGTGTTTTCCGGCGCTTCCTTGGTGGTCAGAATCAGGTGCATGCCCGTGCCATCCCAGAATTTTTTCAGGGCGGCATGGCAAGCTGCCACATCCACTGCTTCCAGTCCTTTGCCTACAATTTCAAGGTTGGTTTCAGGAGTGGAAAAAAGTGTCTCATTGTTGATGGATTTGACAAGCTCCCTGGCGATGTTCTCGGACTTGCGGGTGGCTTTTTGTTTCACCGCCTGCTCGTAGCCGTTGAGAATGTTGGCCTTGACTTCGGCGAGTTCCGCCGCAGTGAAGCCGTGCTCCATGGCGCGCCGGAATTCCTGTTCCAGCACTGGCACTGCTGCCTGCCAGCGGTCGTCACTGGCGACCACTTCAATTGAACCGGTCTCGGCGTAGTTGAATTCATCATCGTTGGTGGCGGAACCGGCGGCGATGGGGGAGTTTTCCTTCTGGGCAAGGCGTTCAAAGCGGCGGCTGATCATGGCATGGGCTATCTCCAGCGGCAGGCGCTCGCTCCGGTTGGCATGGGTGTCCGGCTTTTTCTGATAGGGCCGCACCAGGGTCAGTGACAAGCTCGTGGAGGCCACTTCTTTGTCGGTGAAGACAGCGGTGTCGAGGCCCTCAGGGGCTTTGATCGGCCCGAGGTCGGGGTCTTTACCCGGGTTGGCCGGGTTGATCATGGAACCGAAGACGGTTTCGATCCGCTGGCTCATGGCGGCCGGATCCACATCGCCGACCACGATGAAAGTCATGCGCGCCGGCGTGTAATAGCGCGTGTATAAATCCGTGAATGACTCACGCGTGGCGGTTTTAATGACATCTTCAAGGCCGATGGGAAAGCGTTTAGCGACCAAGGAATCCGGCAGCAGTTGCTTGAATTCCTGCTGCATGAGCCGGTAGCCTACGGTGTCGCGGCTGGCTTTTTCGGCTAGGATGACGCCGCGTTCATTCTCGATCTCTTCAGCTTGGAGCAAGGCGCCGTCGCCAAAGTCGCGCATGACGGTGAAGCCGAGTTTGAGGATTTCCTCGCTAATGTCCGGCAGATCCAACATATAGACGGTTTCATCAAAGGACGTGCCGGCATTGACGTCGGCGCCAAAGCCAATCCCGAGATGTTGCATGCGGGGGATGAGTTCGCTGGCGGCATAGTGTTTTGTACCATTGAACATCATGTGTTCGAGAAAATGCGCCAACCCTTGTTGGGTGTCGGCTTCCATCAGCGAGCCGGCCGCCACATGCAGCCGCAGTGAGACGCGCTTGGGGGGGTCGCTATTCGGATAGACGATGTAGCGCAGGCCGTTTGCGAGGTGGCCGAAGGAGGCTCCGCGGTCAGGGGCAATGTCGGACACCGCTTGCGGCCATGGCCGCGGCTCGACCTTTACGACTGCAAGTTCGGCCTTGGCTGCGGGCGGCGGCGTTTCTGGGGCAGGCGCCGGCTTGGCCGGCGCGGTTGCGGCAGGCGGGGGTGGCGACGCGGAAACAGGCGGTTTCGACCGCAGGGAAAGGATCATCGCCATCACGGCAAGCGCGAGCGCGAGAAGGAGCGGGGTGGCCTTGGGCATGCGCGAAGAGTGCTCGGGATTCGGCCCGCATGGCAACGACGAAAATCGCCACCCACCGTCGGCGCACGGAAAAATGCCGGTTTCTTCAATTTAGGGTTGAAAGAGCCAGCCCAACGTGCTCATCTTCCTCCCCCGGCTTGCCCGGCTTCAGTGCGCGCGTGGCGGAATTGGTAGACGCGCTAGATTCAGGTTCTAGTGAGAGCAATCTTGTGTAGGTTCGAGTCCTATCGCGCGCACCACATTCATAATCAATGGGTTATGAATGACGTTCAGGGGCAGGTTGACACCCTTTCCAGCGTCATGGACGAGGCTGGTGACAAAATGGTGACAAACTGCACGGGAACTCCTAACACCCGCCCCCGCAAGGGCGGTAAAACCGGCGGTCCCTGTGCCAAGGTAAAATTCGGGTCGGCTTCGGTGCCCATCTACCTATCGCAATCCAAGGGGCGGACCCGCTATTTCCTGTGTTACCACCGGGACGGCAAACGGATGCGCCAGACATTCACTGATCTGGCCACCGCCAAGAAAGAGGGGTTGTTCGTGGCGCAGCGAATTCAGGCGGGCATGCAGCACGTGACCGACCTCAAGCCGCATGAACGCGACAGTTTCAAGGCAGCCGAGGCCATGCTCCAAAAAATCGGCATTCCGTTGGTCGCCGCCGTGGAGGACTACATCCGCGCCCGCGACCTGGCCGGAACCGAGTCACTTGCCGCGATGGCCTCCGAGTACGGCCAGCACTTCAAGAAAGTGGTGCGGCGCGTCACCATTCCCCAGATCGTCGCGGAGATGTTGGTCCACCGCGAACAGGACGGGGCGAGCAAGGTGTATCTGGGGCAGTTGAAAACCACCCTCAACCGGTTTGCCGCCCGCTTTCCGGGGGAGGTCATGGATGCCACCTCGCAGGAGATCGACGCCTGGCTCCGCTCATTGGATGTGGCACCGGGCACGCGCAACTCGATGCTGCGCTGCATCAAAGTCTTCTTCTCGTTTGCTCGCAGCAGGAACTATCTGCCAGAAGACAAGAGCACTGCGGCCGACAATGTCCGCTTGGTCAAGTCCGTCTCCGATGACGTGTCGGTCTTCACTCCCGAGCAGATGCGGACCATTCTCCACGCCGCGCCGCCCCGCTTGCTGCCTATTCTGGCCATCGGGGCATTCTCCGGCATCCGCATGGCCGAACTCAACCGCCTCGATTGGTCCGCCGTTGACCTGGAACGCCGGATCATCGAAATCCGCGCAGGCCAGGCGAAAACGGCATCCAGACGGGTGGTGCCGATCACCGACAATCTCGCCGCTTGGCTGGAACCCCTGAAGCGCAAGGGCATGGTGGTTGCCGCGAAACAACAACACCGCGACGTGGCCGCCCTCGCCGATGCGCTCGGAATTGACTGGCCGCGCAATGTGCTCCGGCATTCGTTCATCAGCTACCGCATCGCCACGGTGAAGAGTGCCGACCAGGTCGCGCTGGAAGCGGGCAATTCCCCGTCGATCATCTTCAAGCATTACCGGGAGTTGACCACCGAGGGCATAGCCGACGAATGGTTCGGCATACTCCCCAAGGAAGGCCAGTTCGCCAACACGTTCCTGTGGGACAAACGGAACGGAAAGAAAATCCTCAACGGCACTCAGGTCAAGTGACCCCGTTCAATCCGCGCGCCAATGGTGGTTGTTAGATGCGGATGGCGCATGAGACGCTCGGCCATATTGCCATACCTTGTGCGGCCGGAACGTGTTCCTACGCGGCACCAAACGCAAAATACGGGGCATGGCGAACGCCCTTCACACCCCACATTTGCCATACCTGAAAAATGGTGTTAGTTCAGCCCTCGAAGCTATTCTGTTAGGTCTAACCTCCCAATTAATGCTCATGCCAGCTTACGGCTGTCGAAGCCAAACACCCTCCCCGGTTTCCCAGAGAGGGTGTCCACCCTAGTGTGCTGGGCGTTATTTAGCTATACAGAACCGACCGGACGTGTAAAATC
>JBAXOF010000022.1:0-26612 GCA_037133375.1 Verrucomicrobiota bacterium
CGGTAATCGAGCCGGTGCCACCCAAGGTGCTGGTGCCGCCGGTGACGGTGACATTTCCAGTGGTGCCGCCATTGACGAGCAAGGTGCCCGCAGTGACCGAGGTGTCGCCATAATTGTTAGTGCCGGCAAGTTCCAGGATGCCGCCGCCGCTCTTGGTCAGGGTCCTGCTGGTGCCGGTGATATTGCCCGACAGCGTCAGTTGACCGCTACCGGTCACGCCGACTGCCACATCGCTGGCCAATGCCACCGGAGCGATGATCGTCTGCGTCACCGAGCTGCTCGAGCTGATCGCCGCATTGCCGGAATCCGCCATAAGTGTTAGATTGGCAGCGCCCGATCCATTGAGCGTGTATCCGGTGGCCCCGCTGAACATGACATTCTTGACGCTCGGGCTCGAGCCGCTGGTGAGCGAGATCGCCGTGCCGGCACCCGTGCCGTTGAATCTAGCGGTGTCCACGCCGGCATAGCTACCATTCATTCCCGGAGCAAATGGCACACCGGCAATCATGTTATCGCTCCACTTGGCGTTGGTGTCCCAAGTGCCTGAGGTGCTGCCGCCCCAGACCATGTCGCCGGAATAGACGCCGATGCTGTAGGGCGCACTCACCGACGTGGCCGGGGAGAATTCCGGGTTGACCAGGGAACTGATGCTGCCGCCGGACGAACTAACCATTGCCGTGCCGGTGAAGGAACAGGTGAAGGTGGCGCTGCTGTTGACGTTGTTAGGCCCGCCGCTCAGGACGATGCCATTGGCATCCGGGGTGCCGCTCGCCGCCTGCACCGTCGTGTCCTCGGTGTTGGCTTGCGCGCCGCTGCCGCCGCTGCCGTAGCTATAGCCAAAGGCGTTGGACGTGATATTGACGGCGGCTCCCGCATGGTAGGTGCCAAGCGCAGTGGTGGCCGGGGCATTGACCGTGCGGCTGGCCACCGCCGTGGCGGTGTAACTCGCGTTGGTCAGCGTGGCCGGCGTGTAGCTGAAGTTGGTTTCCGCATTGCTAGGCGTCACCGCGATGGTGGCGGTGCCATTGCTGGCGACACTGGTGATGTTGGCAACCTGGCCGCCGAGCGTGCCGCTGGTGTTCGTGCCGTTATAGGTCGTGCTGCCGATGGTCACACTGGTGAACAAGTTATTCGCCCCGGCGCTGGTGAAGTTGAGCGTCTGACCCGTTAGGGAAGCGGTCGCGCCCGTCAACTGGCGGCCAATATTGCCCAGGGCGACACTAATGTTAGATGAGCGATCCGCCACCACCGTGCCGCTCACGGTGATGATCGCATTGCCATTGTCACTGCCCAGGCTGGCACCGGACGTGGTGGTTGCCAGGTTGGCAAGCGTGACGGCACCTGACTTCGCCCCAGTCGTGGTGGTGTTCAAGCCGACATTGATACCGGATGCTGTCAGCGTGCTGATGAGCGTGCTCGCGCTGGCCGATGTGCTAGTGGCGTCGAGGGTGCTCACCACATTCGCGTTAGTCGCACTGGCATGAGTGCCAGTGGAGTGGAGTGTGATATTAGCCGACGGGTTGGAGCCTCGCAGCACCCGTCCAAAATCCTTGCTGTCGCTGGTCGTTTGCCCCGAGGTTGTCGGTTGTGTCGCGCCCACCCACAGACTCGAGTTGTTGAGGTCGAGCACATTCAGATAGATGTGATTCGTATCACCACTCAAGGAGTAGGATCCAATGTTCGAGCTGCTGAGCCCGAAGTTGTGATAGTCCAAGCCACCGGCGGTGGCGGAAATCAGGGTATATTGCCCGGTGGCGGCGGAGCCATTCGGAGTGTTGAATGAGAGCAGGTTGGTCCCGCTTACGGTGGCAGCGCCGCCGAATGTCAACTGGTCATTCACGTCGGTGCTGATGTCAAACTTCAAGGTCGCCCCGCTGAGAGTGACCGTGCCGCTGATGGCCAGCGTGTTATACTTCGTGTCCTGCAGGTCCAGGAACGAACCGTTGGCCAAACTCAGCGAAGCACCGCCATTGATTAGGGCACTGCCGGTGGTTTGGTTCACGCCAAACGTCGCGCCGCTGGCCACACTGACCGCCGTAGCGGCCAGAGAACCACCTTGGCCGAGTTTCAACGTGCCCGCATTGACGCTGGTCGCTCCGGTGTAGAGGTTGGTGCCGGTTAGAGCCAAGGTGCCGGTGCCGGTCTTGGTAATGCCAAAGCCGCCCCCCCCGCTAATCACGGCCTCAATATCAAGATCATACCCCGGCACCGTGCCCATGCCGAGACCGACGCTGAGCGTCCGCGTCGCGCCACCAAGCGCGAGGTTGCCGCTGATCTGCGCCTGGCCGGTGGTGGCGGCGGTGAAGGTTACGTCCCCGCCCAAGGTCAGCGTGCCGCTGCCGCTGTTAATCACGCTTTTGAAGCCGGCCACTGGCGTGATGCCCAACGCGCTGATGGTTAGATTGCCGCCACCCGCCGTGTTGGTGATCGGCGTGGTGTTGGCTACCGCACCGCTGGTTACGATGGTGACTGCGCCGATCGTGTCGGTTGCCCCGTTGAAGTCCAACTGTCCTGTGCCGTTGATGGTCACCGCGTTTGCGCCTATCATATCGGGGTTGGTGGTATTAGCGGCATACTGGACCGCTGCACCGGCATTGATTGTCAGCGCCCCTGCGATGGCTTTGGTCGCGGTGCTGCCGCTGAGCTTGCTGAGCAGCAGTGTGCCGCTGTTGACCGTGGTCAGACCGGTGTAAGTATTGGCCGTGCTGCCGGAGAGTGTCAGTATGCCGCCGACACCCGATTTCACCAAGCCCAGCGCGCCGGTGTTGTTAGCTATGGCCGCGCTTATATCGATATCGTTATTCCCTGTCGTGACATAGACATTGGTGGCCGCCGTGCCATTCTGCCTCACGCCGCCCGCGCCCGAGATCGTTAGCTTTCCAGAGCCGCCGTTGAGGATGCCAAAGGTCTCGAGATTATTTGCCCCCAGAGCCAGGGTGTTGGCGCCGCCCGTGTAGCGCAGGCTGGTGATGGTGCGGGTTGCCGTGAGTGTGGTGCCGCTGCTTAAGGTGAAGTTACCGGAGGTCCCCCATGTCGTTTCCTCTGAAGCCGTGATATTCGCGCCCACGATGTTCTTCGAGGCATCATAGTAGGCGTAGTCGGTCTGCGCGTTGGCGGCGGAGCCGATCGCGGCCCAAGGCCCGACCCATGAACTGGCCGTCGCACCGCTGTTAGTGATCTTATTGGTGGTCGCATTCGGGCCAGTGGCAGGCGCGGAAAACGCCACGACGGAGGCACCAGCGCTACGTGTCAGATTGGCCAGCGTCAGGGTCTGGGTGTTGCCGGTGCCGGTTTGATTGTTGGTCAGCACCGTATTCAACTGTCCGCTGCTCTGTAGTGCCACCGTGCCGATGGTTTCGGCATAAACCAGTGAATCTCCTGAGGTATTGGTGTAGGTGATAGAGCCGCCGGTGACGGTGATGGTTCCGGCATCCTTGATGCGGTCGATCACACCCTCGGTGCTGTTGGTGTTGACGAGTGTCAGACCGGCGTTGTTCAGCGTGATGCTGCTGGAGGTGTTGATCGAGCCGGTGCCACTGAGCGCGAGCGTGCCGCCGCTGACCGTGGTGGTGCCGGTGTAGGTGTTAGTGCCGGTGAGCGTGAGGGTGCCGGCACCGGTCTTGGTGAGCGCCCCGGTGGTGGCGCTGCCGGTTGCGCCTGGAAGGGTCAGGGTGGTGCCGGCTTGCGTGATATCAAAGGTCCCGGTGGTGTTAGGGGTAATGGTGAAATTGCGATCGCTTGGAACGGTCGTGCCTGCGTATTGCAAGGTTGCTGTGCCGAAGACCAAGTTGCTCGCTGCGTTAGACGACTTGCCGATGCTGCTCTCCGTACCGCCATTGGCCAGGGTGCCGACGCTCAGCACTCCAGCATTGATAGCCGTTATGCCGGTATAGTCGCTGATGCCAGACTGCAGGGTAACGTTGCCGTTAATGGTCAGTGCGTTGGATCCGCCGAGCGCGTTGCTCAGGGTGAGAGCGCCGCCACCACCGCCCAGTTTGTAACCGGCGGTCGCATTGGGCGTAAGCGAGCCGCTATAAGTGGCATTGCCGATGGCACCCAAATAAAGCGCGATGAAATTGTTGCCGGCTGAGCTGAAATCGAAGTTCTCGTTGGTGTTGGCCGTCAGGGCGACGGCACCGGCGGAGCTTGCCACGAGCCGGCTAAGCAGGTTGCTCTGGATCGATCCAGACGCCACATAACCGAGGGCCACCACACTGCTGGCGTTGACCGTGATGTTACGACCTCCGGCGCTGGGAATGGCGGCGCGCTGGTTGAACTGAAGGACGCCGGTGATGGTCGTGCTGCCGTAGCTGTTAGTGCCGGATAACACCAACCTGCCAGTGCCAGCCTTGGTCAGGGTAAGGCCGCTGCCTGAAATCGCCGCGTCGATGAGCAGGTCCTGGTTCGCCCCGGACCCGGCGCCAACGGTGATGGTCCGGCCAGCGGATCCCATGCTCAAATTGCCGCTGATCTGTGCCTGGCCGGTGGTGGCCGCAGTGAATGTCACATCGCCGCCAAGAGTCAGGGTGCCCCCGTTGGTGTTGATTTGGCTAACGAACCCGGCCACCGGGGTAATCGCCAAGGCACCGATGGTTAGATTGCCGCCCCCGGCGGTGTTGATGATCGGTGTGGGATTGGTGGTGGTAGCCCCGGTGGAAACGATTGCCACATTGCCGATGGTGTCGGTCTTGCCGTTGAAGTCCAGGATGCCGCGCCCATTGAGGGTTACCGCGCCGGTGCCCATCATGTCGCTGCTGGCAGCGGTGTATTGCACGGTGGCGGCCGTGTTGGCAGTGGTGACGCCGATGGTCAACCCGCCACCCGTAACGGCTTGGGCCGATCCGGTCTTCGCCAACCCCAGAGTGCCGGCGCTGACCGTGGTCAGGCCGGTATACATGTTAGAAGCACTGCCTGAGAGCGTCAGCGTGCCGACCCCGAGCATGGTCAAACCGCCCGTGTTGGAGTTGTCAATAACGCCTGCCAGGACGACGTTTTGACCGTTCGTATCGAGTCTGATCGCCCTGTTGCTATTCTTGAAGCGGGTGGACCAGTCTTGGCTGGCACTGGCCGAGGTGTATTGCAGTATGGAGAGTCTGTCGCTTATCTTACTCGCAAAGGTGATGTCCCCGCCATCGCCCAAAGCAGTGGCGTGGTTTGCCTGCAGGGTGCCTTGGCTGAGCAGCGTGGCACCGGTGTAGTGGTTGTTACCGGAAAGGATGGCGGTGAAAAGAGCCGATGCGTAATTGTTAGCCTCCATGACGAAGTTTGCCGATCCGGTGAGGTTGGCGGTGATGGTGGTGTTTTTGAGACAATTATACGCGCTGGCGTTGAGACTGCCGTTCTGGACCGTGCCGCCCCGGAATTCGACGAAACCGACGGTCTGCGTCGTGTTGCCCAGGTCGAGCACGCCCCCCTGCGTGCTAAGGGGCGCGGCATTGCCCAGCGTGCCGCTGCCGCTGATGGCCAGCGTGCCATTCGTGACGGTCGTCCAGCCGATGTAGGTGTTCGCGCCGGAAAGGGTGACTGTGCCGCCGCTGCCGGACATGGTAAAACCCGCCACGCCGTTGGCCAGGAGATTGGCCGAGACCGTGGCGTTGCCGGAGGTGTTGCTGGCGGCATAGGAGGTGCCGGTGAGGCTGCCGTTCTGGATCGTGGCAGCCCCGCCGAGGCTCAGGGCACCGACTTTTTGCGTGGTGGTGCCCAAATCGAGCACGCCTCCGTTGGTGGTCAGCGCCGCGACATTGCCCAAGGTGCCGCCCAAGGTGCCGGGACTGCTGATGGCCAGCGTGCCCGCGCTGACGGTGGTCGTGCCAAGGTAGGTGTTGGCACCGCTGAGCGTAAGCGTGCCGACTCCGGACTTGGTCAGCCCATAAGCGCCGCCGAAATCACTGATGACACCGCTCACGGTCAAGGCGGCGTTGGTGTTGACGGTCCAGGTTTGGCTGGCTTCGAGTCCAACTTTGGCGGAAATCGTGTGCGTAGGCGTGCCCGAGGAGGGGGTGTTGACGGTGATGCCGCCGGACTTTAGGGACAGCATATTCGAACCGTCTATGGTCGTGGCGCTCGTCGCCGAGGCCAGGTAAGTCAAACTCTTGATTTCAAAGTCCGCCCCGAGCGTTATCGTCAGATTCGTTCCGGCGGGAGTGGTGGTATAGAAGGAAACATCGGTTAGGGGGCCGGGAGTGGTGGTGACCGTGGTATTATTGCTCACGGTCGTTTTCCAATTGGCAAGCGTCCCCCAACTCGCGTTGCTGGTGCCGCTCCAAAACGCGGTTGCCGGGCTGGCAGCGGCCGCAGTCGCTGTTAGTTTGAGCGCCGTCGACGTGGAGTTGACCAGCGAGAGCGTGTTGCCGAAGGCGGTGGTTGTGGCCAGTGTGAACTTGGTGGAGTCAATGCCTGCCGCGCCGGTAATGAGGTTATAGTTGCCGGCGGTGAGCGTGGCAGCGGACAACCCATTGATCGAGACAACCGCGGCGTCGGGGGAGATCACCGCGCCGGTCACCGCGATGCTGTCGGTGCTGGTCGTGTTCGTGTCAAAATACAGGCTATTCTTGCTTACAGAAGTTCCGCTGAGCGTCAACGTGCCCGGCACGGTGAGAGTGCCGACGACCGCGCTGGGGGTGAGATTGAGCGCGCCGCCCGCGCTGACGACGACATTGCCGCCCACATTTCCGCTGCCGCCGAGGGCGGCACCCGATGAGACCGTCACGGTCGGCACGACGCTGTTGGCCGGAGCCTGGACGCCGTTGATGATCAGTGTGCCCGCGTTTACGGCGGTGGGGCCGTTGAAGGTATTGGCGCTGGAGAGGGTCAGCGTGCCCGTGCCGTTCTTGGTCAGACCACCGTCAGTGCCCGAATCGCCGCTGAGGTGAACCAGCTTTACGTTCGAGCCGATTGTTGTCGTGAAGCCGTTGGTATCAAACACCGCGCCGCCGGCAAGCACGTTGGTGGTCAAGTAAGTCCCGCCCGCATCGATAAGCGTGCCGTTGGACATCGCCTTGATGGTGCCGCTGTTCAGGTTGAGCGTGCTTGCTCCCTCGGCATACAAACCGATGCCCCCCCCCACCTTAACGGTTCCGCCATCGAGATTAGCGACGCCGCCGCCACTTCTAGTGCCAAACTGTAAGCCGCCAAAGTATGCATCGTCGATTTGCCCTTGAAGCGAGACATCCACCACCCCGGTGCCCGACACCGTGAGAGTGCCCGAGCCGTTGGTGAGATACTGTGAGTTTCCGCCGAGATTTAGCTGTCTCATGCTCGTGAACGTTCCCCCGGAGACGTTGAGAGTGCCGGACATGCCGGCGGTGCCGCCGCCAATGGTAAAACCCTCTGAATTGCCACCGGTGTAGGCGTCATCACACGCAACAGTGAAAGACCCGCCACTCAAGTTGAACGTGGCGCCCCAGCCGATGCGGCAGGTGGTTTGAGCATTGCCACCGCTGTTAAAGGTGTTAATCAAGCCGTTTCCAGCCGTCCAGTTGAACGTTCCCCCACGGAGTTCGAAACCCTGGTTGTTGCTGACATAGCCGCCGCTAAAATTCACCGTCCCGGAATTGGTGATGATCAAATTGCCCGAATTGTTATTGACCAGGTTCTTGACGTTCAACGTGGCGCCGCTGGCGACGGTCCAAGTCTGCATTCCGTTCAACACGATGTTCATCGTGTTCGTGGCATCGCCGAGGGTCACCGCACCTGCGCCGGAGTTGATCGTGATGCCGCCGGTGCCGAGGGTGAGCGTGCGGGCCGTCGTTGAACTTGAGTCAATGAGCGTGGTGCCGGTATTGTTAAAGGTCATGCCCGTGATGATTGCGGCGGCACCCAACTGGACGTTCATTGGGCCATTCACGCCCGTGCCATTGAAGACCACCGAGTCTGTAGCCAGTGGTGCGGTGGCTGGATTGGTCGTGCCACTGACCGTCGTCCACCAGTTGGTGTTGGTGGCCCAATCGGTGGCGATGCCATCCCAATACAGGCTGGCGGACTGCGCGGCATTAACAGCGAGGAGTGAGACAAGGGCGATGGCGAGGTTGCGGGAACCGGCCCGGACGAGACGATAGGCGGATTTGAATTTCATGGGGGGGTTGGGAGATTTTGGATTTTTAATTTTGGATTTTGGATGGGTAGAGTCGGAAGGTCTAAGGCACTGTAAACAAATAACTAATATGTTAGAAAAAAGATTGAAGAGTTACGGTAAAATGACAAGGTAAAATAATGAAAGAATTTGAGACTGAGCTCACGCCGAAGTCCGTGCAATCGTTCGACTGAGCTCACGCCGAAGTCCTCTTCATCCGTGGTAATCTTGCCCCGTCGTTTGCGAGTGGCGACCCATAGACGGTTCATCTGCCGGTGTGGCACCGCCCATGCGGGCGGATAAGTCGGCGGCCCGGGCCGAGCCGCCCTACCTGCGATGCCAACGCCCTACCCCGCGCCGTGACTGCAACAAAATCGGTTTTCCATGGTGATTACGGTTGCTCGACTGGGCATTTGGGGGTAAGCGGAGATGTTTTGCGAGCCGTGGAATGACTGGGATTCAGGTTTATCTTGGACCAGCCAACGGACATCGGGAACACTAACTCAAAGAGACCCACAATGAAAATGTATCAAAGCAAGCCCGCCCGGTGGTTCGCCGCCTGTGCGCTGTTGTCCCTGCCGATGACGGCATTCGCATGGGAACCCAGCGAGAAAGATCTCGACGCGGCGCTCCAAGCCGCTGATTTCACCGGCTATTACGCCAACATGTCGGCATGGCTTGACCAGAAGTCTCCGTCGGATGCCGGCAAAGTAACGGAAGAGGCGATGGTGCCCCTGTTACAGGATCCGGTGTTTCGCAACACGCTGGACCAGCGGCGCTTGGTCGAAACCCACGGCGTAGACAAGCTCAACAGCTTCGCAAAGAACGAGGCCAAGCGGGCATTCCTGGCGTGGGTGATGAAGGACACCAGCCGCCTGGACATGTATATGGAATACGCGGCACCCGGAATTGAGGCGCTGGAACGTTGGTTCAAGCTCTACACGGAAGACCCGGAATCGCAGGCGGGAATCTATCTGAAACTCGCCATGTCCGCGGCCATTTGGCCACCCGGCGGGGTCGGCCAATACCGGGGCGACGAGCCCATCGAGTGGCAGAAACGCTATAACAACTTCAAGACCGCGCACAAAAACAAGGATTTGGTTCCGAGCTTCGACCACCTGATGGTGTGTGATTACGCGCGCTGCCTCAACTGCATTGGCGCCGACACCGACATGAACTGGGCGCGGCAGATGATCCACGACTGGCGCCCGGACCTGATGGAAAAGGAACAGATCCACAAGATCGTGAGCGAAGTGTGGCGCCGGTTCTCGCCGTTCGGTTTTTCTAACGGCTACATCACGGTGCTGGAAGGCGGCGGCAAATGCGGGCCGCGGGGCATGTTCGGCCAGTTTGTTTGCAATGCCTTGGGGGTTCCCGCCATCGGCGTGGGACAACCGCAGCATTGCACGTTCGCCGCACGCTGCGATTTCCCCGAAACCGAACCGCAGGCCGGCAGCCTGTGGAAAGTCTATCAGGGACGCGGGTGGGAATTCTCGGATTGCGGCGGCTGCAACGGTGCCCAGTTCACGGCCCAGGAGGCCAAGAAATACCGCACGGCCGAGTGGTCCCTGGTGCAGCACCTGAACTGGCTCGCACCGGTGCTGGCCACCAAGGAACGGACGGAGGCCGTCAAGAACTTGGCCACCAAGGTGGTGAAACCCGTGAACACCACCACCCCGATGGGGGTGCCGGCATCCGAGTGTGATGTGGTCTTTGCCGGCAAAGCCACCAAGACCGACCCCGCAAAAAAGGACGCAGCCATTGACTACAATGCGGAAGGACCGCCGGCCGTCACCGACGCATCTAACACGGCTTCCACACCGCCGCGGGTGAAGGAAGCGCCGTTTCAACTCGCACCCGGAGTCATCCACGTGGAAGCCGAAGCATTCACCAAGAATTTAGCCGAGGCGATGTATCCGACCGAGCAGGAAGGCCGGGTGTTTGTCTTCGATAGTTGGACGGGCGGCAAACAACTCTATTTCCAACGCAACATGAAGACCAATTGGGCCGAATACTTGATAGATGTGCCGTTGGCAGGGACATATTCGTTAGAGGTCATGCTGGCCGCTGCCAACCGCGATCAAGTCCTCGAGGTAAGCTGCGGCCAGGAAAAACTCGCAACAGTCGCGATTCCCGGCACCACCGGCCTGTGGAAAAAGATGCAAGCGGTGGACATCAAACTCAACAAGGGTCCCCAGACGTTGCGCCTCACCTCCCCTGCCCTGCAACGGGGCATCTCAATCCGCTGGTTCGAGTTGACCCCCAAGCAAGGGTGACTACCCCTGCTCTCAGGGCAGCCATTTTTCGAGCACGGTGGCCAAGGCAAGGGGGGTCAGTGGCTTGGCGATATAATCATCCATGCCGGCATCCAGGCACTTTTGCTTATCGTCCGGCATGGCATTGGCAGTCATGGCAATGATCGGGATGCGGGGGTTGAGGGCCGTGGAGTGCGGCGCGCGGGTCAAGTGGGTGGCTTGCAGACCATCCATCGCGGGCATCTGCACATCCATCAGGACCAAATCATAGGGGGTGGTGCTGAGGGCGTGGATGGCTTGCGCGCCGTCAGTCACCACATCCACATGCAAGGCAAAAGGTTTCAAGAACCCGAGGGCTACCTTTTGATTGATGAGGTTATCCTCGGCCATCAGAATGCGCCGCCCGCGCCATTGCTGGCGTTGGGGCTGCGGGGGGAGGGCCTCGGCCAGCGCCGGGGCGTGCCGGCATGCGGCAAAACTGGCGGTGAACCAAAACTCCGACCCGACGCCAACCACGCTGGTGAGGCCGATTTCGCCGGCCAGGAGTTGGACAAGTTGTTTGGCGATGGCCAAGCCGAGACCGGTGCCGCCGAAATGACGGGCGGTGGAGGCGTCCACTTGACTGAATTTCTCAAATAACAGCGCCTGCTTGGCCTCCGGGATGCCGATGCCCGTGTCACACACCGCAAAGCGCAACACCCTGGCCGTGGCGGTGGCTGTAACCAAACTCACCTGCACGCTAATGGCGCCGTGCGGCGTGAATTTCACCGCATTACCCACCAAGTTGAAGAGGATCTGGCGCAGGCGACCGGGGTCGCCGCAGAGATATGGCGGCACGTCCGGCGCGACGACACAACTGAAGCTCAGACCCTTGTGTTGGATGCGTGGGGCGAGCATGGTCGCGAAGTTGTCGAGTATGGCCGCGAGGTCGAAGTCGAGGTTTTCCAAGTCGAGTTTCCCGGCCTCGATTTTGGATAGATCAAGGATATCGTTAATGAGGCTCAGAAGGTCTTCGCCGCTGTCGCGCACAATCTCGGCGCAATGCCGTTGCTCAGGGGTGAGCTCTGTCTCTAACAACAGGCCCGTCATCCCGATCACTCCGTTCATCGGGGTGCGGATTTCATGGCTCATGTTGGCGAGGAACTCGCTCTTGGCGAGATTGGCAAGGTTCGCCCGCTGGGACATTTCGATGGCGGTGGCGGTGGCCACTTCAAGGTGGCGATTGGTCTCCTGAAGCGCCGCCTCCGCCTGCTTACGGGCGGTGATGTCGTGGAAAGTCCAGATGCGACCGTGGCGGGTGCCGTCCCTATCCAACACGGGTGCCGAATAGCGATCCAGCAGCATGCCATTTTTGAATTCGATTTCGTCCTGGCTGGTGGCGTGAGGGTGCTCGTAAAGGTCCATGACCTTGGCCAGGAAGGGTGCGGGATCCTGGGTCAAGCTCACCACGTGTTGCAGCGTGAGGGCGTCGTCCCCACTTGTCAGAAGGGTCGCAGGAATCGCGAATAATTCATTGAAGCGCTGGTTTCTAAATATCTGTTTGCCATGATCATCGACCACCAGAATGCCGTCCAGGGTGGCATTGGCCTGCGCTTCGAGCATGGCAGATTGGGCGAGCAAGGCCTCCTGCGTGCGGTTGAGTTCGGAGACATCGACAAAACACTCCAACAATTTTTCCTGACCCTTGAGTTGGATGCGCTTGACGGTTTTGAGGATGGGCAGGTGGCTGCCATCGGCGCGCACCATCTTGCGCTTGGAGTTGTCCACGGTCTGACCCAGGTCGCACACCGGACAGGCCCCTTCGTTGGCCGGGCACAGCAGCGCATGGCAGCGTTTGCCGATCAGGTGATCCAGCGGCGCACCAAACAGGGCAAGCGCATGCTCATTGACCTGCTCGATGACGCGGGTCAGCGGGTCCACGATGACCACACCGACGGGCAGATTGGCCAGCAGGATGCGTTGCAGGGCTTCGCTTTCCCGCACCGCGTCTTCCGCCAGCTTGCGCTCGGTGATGTCGGCGTCCGAGCCGCGGTAGGCACGCAGGGAACCGTCGGCGTTGAGGACGGGAAATCCGTTGGTGGATAACCAGATGTGGCGGCCATCCTGGGTCAGTGCGGCGTTGACCAGACCATGGAACGACCCCTTCTGCGCGAAGACGGCGAAGGCCGCCGCCTTGAACGCCTCGCGGCCGGCGGCGGGATGCAAGTCGTAGAAATGCAGGTGGCCGATCAATTCGTCGGGGCGGTAACCGAAGATGGCCTCGGCCGCTGTGCTAACATAGGTGTAGAGCCCGTCGGCGTCCACTTCCCAGGCGATGATGGCACTCTGCGCGGCCAGTTCGGTGTAGCGTTGCTGGCTTTCCAGCATTTCGTGGGTGCGGGCGGCCACCAAGTGTTCGAGTTTTTCGCGCCGCCGACGCAACCCGTTGAACGTCACGGCAAGACTGACGCTGAGGACCAGGCCCGTGAGGGCAGTCAGCAAGACACCCCACAGCGGGTATAAACGCGTGAACTCCGGGCCCGCATGGGCGGTCACGACGAAAGCCTTGCCAAAGACCAGCACCGGCCGCATGGCGGAAATTTCCGGACCCGGAAATTTGGCGGCATCCCAATCCGCAACGAGCACTTGCGGGGCCGCGTCCTTGTGCAGGAGCGCGAGTTCCAAGAAAGATGCATGATCCGGGGCGGCCTTACGCAGCAGGGTTTCCAAACGCAACACCGCCAGGGCGTAACCGCGCAAATACCGTGGGCTGGCTTGAGTGAAGACTGGGCGACAAATCAAGAGTTTCTGCTGGGGACCCGGTTCCTGCACCACGGCCAGCAGGTCGGTGGTAGTAGTCAGGCCGCTATGTGCGGCATCTTCCAACGCCGCGCGGCGCAACGGTTCAGAGCTGAGGTCAAACCCCAGGGCGGGCGCGTTGCCGACCATGGGTGCCACCCGCAGGACCGGATAGTAGATTTCGCGACCGTTGGCCGGCACCCGTTGACCTTGCGCGTCCTTCTGCCAAATGGCAAAATCGGGCATGCCAGCGGCGCGGGCTTCATCCTCGAAACCGGGTTGGTCCGCCGCCGGCACGGCGGAGACCCACTCCCATGCTTGGACCGCCGGGTTTTTCACCAGATTGGTGGTGAACTGTTGGAACTCCTTGGAGGTGACGTCCTCATCGCTTTCATAAAAGCGAGCCAGGCTTTCCAGTTCGATATCACGCAATGTTTGCAGTGTTTCGCCAACCGCCCCGGTGCGGTTGGCGGCGAGTTGCGCAAATGCCATCTGCCGGCCACGGACCTCGTGGCAGTGGACCATCCAGGTGGCAAACACGGTCAACACCAAGCCGACCACCACCATCAGGCTCGGCCCGAGATATTGCATCCAGCGCGGCGGCGGTCCGCAGTGGCGGGCGCGGTGTGCCACCAGCAGCGCACCAAGCAACAGCACCACCACCAGCGCCAAGGTGAGCAACACGGGTGGCAAGGCGGCGCGAAGCAACTTCTGGTGCCAATCGCGGGCATCGAAATCCATGCCCAGCACGGCGAGGACGCTGCCGGTGCGCGGGTCGACCAGCGGCACCAGGCCCGAGATCCACACGCCCCAATCATCCGGGAGCGGCCCCTCGACGAAGGGTTTCCCGGAATCAAACGCACGCTCAAGTTCGGCGCTCGCCTCGGGGTAGGGCTTGCCCGGTGGTGCCTCGTTTTCGGTGCCGACATCCAAAAAGAAAAACACCCTACCACCCGGTGGCGCGGCGGCAGGCGGCGCGGCGGGAGGCGGCTTGCGGCCTATCAGATAGATAAGGTGGCATTGCGGATAGGCCTGACGCACGGTGGCGAGTTGTGCCTTGAGCCGCAGATACTCGGGGCTGGCCAAGTCAGCATCCGTGCCGGTGAGGGACTGAACGCTCTCGACATTGACTGCCTTTGCCAGCAACTGGGTTTGCTGCAACAAGTCGGCGCGCATAGTGCGGTCGGTGCTGACAACGATATACCAGATCAACGAACTGCCCAGGCCGAGAATGACCAGCAGCAATACTAGGGTGGTTTTGTATTTGATGAACAAGGGGTGCATCCCGGCGGGGGTGTTAGGAGGGGCGACTCAGCGGATAGTCGAGGGGCAACGTGACAGAGAAAGTGGAGCCGCTGCCGACCTGGCTATGGACGGCGATGTGTCCGCCATGGCCTTCGACGATTTTGCGCACGATGGCGAGGCCGAGGCCGGTGCTTTGTTCGCCGGCGGTGGCTTGGACGCTGGTGCGGCCAAAGACTTGGAAGAGTTTGGGAAGATCGGCCCCGGGGATGCCCTGGCCCTCATCGGCGACGGCGAGGGTGACTTGCTGCGGGTCTACGCTGAGGGTGATTTTGACGCGAGTGTGCGGGTGGGAATACTTCACGGCGTTGCCGATGAGGTTGTTAAGCACCTGCTGGATTTTGCCACGGTCGAGGGTGATGGGGGGTAGCGTGGCGGGGCCTTCGAAATCCAGTTCGATGTGTTTCTGGTGGGCGAGCACGCGGTTGAGCGCCACATTGCGCCGGACCAATTCCACGAGTTCGGTGGGGGCGCAATCGAGGTGGAGTTGGCCGGATTCGATGGTGGACATATCCAACAAATCATTGATGAGATTGAGCATGAACTCGCTAGTGGACTTGATGGTGGAGACAAACTCGCGTTGGTCCGCATCGAGCACGGCGAAGGCATCGGTTTCGAGGAAATCGCTGTAGACGAGAATGACGCCGAGCGGGTTGCGCAGGTCGTGGACAGCCATGCCGAGGAGGCGGTTTTTCTGCTCGTTGAGTTGTTCGAGGGCGGTGTTGCGATCCAGGAGTTGGCCTTGGCTTTCGCGCAAGGCACGCAGGGCCTCGTGGAGTTGGCGGCGGGCGAGGCAGGCGCTGGCGTGGTAGCGCACCCGCGCCAGCAACTCGATAGGGTCGGGCAGCTTGACGATATAATCATTGGCCCCGACCTCAAAGGCGGCTTTTTTAATACTCGGCTCCTCCTTGGTGGAGAGGACTATGACCGGGGTTTCCTGTAATTCAGGGCATTGGCGATAGGCTTTGACGAGTTCCAGACCATCCGCCCCGGGCATCACCAAATCTTGGAGAATAACCATCGGGACCAGCTTCCTGGCGGTGGCAAGCGCCAAGTCGGCGTCCGCGCAAAAGTGGAAATCGAGCCCCGGCTGGGCATGCAGGATGCGGCGGACGGCCTCGCCGATGATGGCTTGGTCATCGACGAGCAGGACCATGGCGCTGGTCGGTTCGGGCAGCGGGATTAGTGGTTGGTTTGGATCCATCGGTTGATGCGGGATGCGATTGCGGCGAGCGGGAGGATTTCGGCGGCAAAGGGAGCGGCGGCTTTGGGCATGCTAAACAGGGCCGAACTGGCGGCATCCTGGGCGATGGTGTAAAACCCGGCGTCACGCATGGCGCGGAGACCGGCGGCACCGTCGCGGCCCATGCCGGTGAGCACGATGCCCAGCGCCCGGCCGTGCCAGTTGCGGGCAAGGCTGGTCAAGAACACGTCCACCGACGGTTGATAGGCCAGCCCGCGCAGATTGGCATCGTAGTGCAAGCGGGAAGTGGCATGGGCTTCGATGTGGCCGTCTTTGCCTGCGAGATAAATCTGGCCCGGCTCGAGCACCTCGCCCTCGGCCACCAATCTAACTGGCACCTTGCCAATTGCTTGCAACCAGCGTGCGAGTTCCTCGACGAAGGAGCTGTCAATATGTTGAATGATGACCACCGACGCCAACCCGCCGGGATCCAACTCAGGAAGGATTTGTGCCAGCGCGGCGGGCCCGCCAGCCGAGCAGCCGATGACCACCACTGCGGCATCCGCCTGCGGCACGCCACTGGCGGACGCGGCAGGCGTGGCTGGCAGTGGAGCCAAGGGTTTTTGGTGGGAGGCGATGATGGCCTCGATTTGGGCGATTTTGTGCAGGAACTCGCATTGGCCGGCGCGGCTAACAAGGACCGGGGTGGTGATAATATCAATAGCGCCGGCACCCATGGCCTCAAAGCCGAGACCGCAGTTGCCGCCGATGGAAGCGGTGACTACGAGGATGCCGGTCGGGCAGCTGCGCATGATTTCGCGGGTGGCTTGGGCACCGTTCATGCCGGGCATGACGAGATCCATGAGCACAAGGTCCGGGGTATTGTGCCGGCAGAGGTGGATGGCCTCAGGGCCGTTTTTTGCCGTCCAAACCACCTGGTGTTCTGAGCTTGAGCGCAGGGTGGCGGCGATGGCTTGGGTCGCCATGTCCATGTCGTTGACAATGCCGATTTTCATGAGGGAGGATCTTCACCGAGGACGTCGGCCACCGCGCGGGCAAAGCTTGCGTCTTGGAAACTGCCTTTGGCGAGGTAATAGTCGGCCCCGGCATCCAGCCCACGCAGGCGGTCATCTTCGCGGTCTTTATAGGACACGATGATGACCGGCGTATCCCGCAGGCGGGCATCATTCTTGATCAAGCGGGTTAGCTCAATGCCATCCATGCGCGGCATGTCCACGTCAGTAACCACGGCGGCGAAGCGACCGCTACGCACAGCATTCCAGCCGTCCAAGCCATCCACGGCGACCTCCACGGCGTAGCCCAGGGAGCTGAGGAGTTTGCGTTCGAGTTCGCGCACGGTGAGGGAATCGTCCACCACCAAGATCTGGCGTGCGACCTTGGCCGAGGCGAAGGTTTTGGCGGTGATGGCGTGGAGCGGACCGGCCGCAGCCATGCGGCGCACCGAGAGCAGGAAATCCTCGACGTCAATGAGCAACATCGGCGAACCGTCCTCGGTGAGGGCGGCGGCGGCGATGTCGCGCACCCGACCGAGGCGCTCATCGAGGGCTTGCACCACGATCTCGCCTTCGCCGAGAAACTTGGAAACCACCACTCCGAAGTGCTCGCCAGCGGACGCCAACACCAACAGATTCACTTGCTCGCAGACGGTCTGTTGCAGCGGGCGACCGAGCACGGCGGCACCCTCGACGAGGCCCACGCGGCGCTGGCCGAGGGTGACATATTGAGTGCCCTCGACGGATTCGATGGCGGCCACCGGAACACAACTGACGTGCTCGACCCTGGCCAAGGGAATGGCGTAAGCTTCGCCGGCAATCTCAAACATGAGCGCTTTCAACACCGAAAGTGAGATGGGCAACTGCAACACAAAGACGGTGCCTTGCCCGGGATCAGAAGACATGCGCACCGTGCCGCGCGCATTTCTAACAGATGATTGGACCACGTCGAGGCCCACGCCGCGACCGGAAATCTCGGTGACTTCACTGCGCAGCGAAAACCCAGGCAGAAACAGGAATTCCAGCAATTCGGCCGCGCCAAGTTTGGCCGCTGTGACGGCGTCGGTCAGACCTCTGGCGACCACGCGTGAGCGCAGGTCCTCCGGCTCCACACCGCGTCCGTCGTCGCTCACCCGGATGCGCAGCAAGCCGGCGCTGTGGGAGGCTTCGATGACGAGTTGGCCGATGGCGGGCTTGCCTGCGGCGGCACGCTCTGCGGGCGCCTCGATGCCGTGGTCGATGGCGTTGCGCAGCAAGTGCAACAACGGCGATTCAATTTTTTCCAACAGATCTCGATCGACCTCGGTGGCGTCTCCGCGCAGCGTGAAATTGAGTTCGCGGCCGAGGCGGCGGGCGGTATCACGGGCGGCACGGCGCAAGGCTGGGGCGATGGCACCGAAGGGTCGCATGCGGCAGGCCAAGGCTTGGCCATAAAGCCGTTGTGAGAGTTGGGAGGAATTGCGTTCGAAGCGCTCGAACTCGGCAAGGTCGGTGAGCACCAGACGGTCGCCGGACTCAATCATGGACTGCAACTGCCGTAACGGGGCCGTCACATCCGCGCCAGTGGCGGCGAGGGCGATGGCGGATTCGAGGTTGGTGGCGGTTTTGCGTTGGTGCCCGTGGAGGCGCCACAAGTGGTTGCCAAAGGAACGGAACCGCCGCGCCGCCACCATTGCCTCGCCCGCGCTACCCAGCAGCAAATCCAGGCTGGCGGCGGTGATGCGCAGCGAGCGGGTATTCTCGTCAGGGGATTTTTCCGGGGCGGTGGGTTCTGGCGGAGGGGCCTCAGCCACTAGGGTGCCGGCGACGAAGGCCGCCACCTCGGCGAGCGTGGCGGCGTCAGGTTCCGCCGTGGCGAGGCATCCGAGCAAGTCCACGCCGCGCAGCAAGCGGTCGATCAGCGGACCGTCAAGGGTGACGCTTTGGTGTTGTGCGGAAACAAAGATATCTTCCATCGCATGGGCGACCTGCACCGCAGCCTCGAGGTCGATGATGCGAGCGGCGCCCTTGAGCGAGTGGGCGGCACGCATCAAGGATTCCAGCAGGACCGGATCGTCCGGGTGTTTTTCCAAGGCGAGCAGGCCATCGCTCAGCACGCGGCATTGCCCATCGCATTCGGCGCGGAACAACTCGACCAAGGAAAAATTGCTGAGGTCATCGTGCATGGGATTATCCGGCGGCGGCGTGGAAGGCATCAAAGAGAGAATTCGCGTCGAGCCAGCCGACGTCACGGCCCGCCGCGGAGGGAAAAAGTCCTTTCAGGTGCGTGCGGCCAGCGGCATGCAAGGTGGCGGGCGCGGGCAACTTGGCAGCAGGCGGGAATCCCTCCACCCCTGCGGCGGCGTCCACCCGGCAGGCGACGCGCCACCCGCGCAGCGCGAGGACCAGCAACATCGGGTGGGTGGTGGTGGCAGGTCCGGCAGCGCAGCCAAGGATACTGGCCAAGGAGAAGCACAGGGTGACCGCGCCGCGCACGTTGACGACGCCGGCGAGGGCGGTGCCGCGGTGGGGCATGGAATGGATAGCCGGCATGGGCGCGATGAATTCCACATGGGCGGGCTCGATGCCGAAGCACTCGCCACCCACGCGGAATAAGAACAACATCAGACGTTCGTCACGGCGCGTGGCAGACGGCGTGGCCGCAAGCTCGGCACGCCAGCGTTCGCGGTCAGCGGCAGTCGGTTCACACTGAAAAAAGGTGGCGATCATCGGGCGGCGAGGTGGTGGGCGCGGCGGCGCATTTGGGCGGCGGCGGCAGCGCGCCCCGTCAAGTCAAGATGCAGGGCAAATTGAGCCAGGGTTTCGGTGTGTTCAGGATCCAGATAGAGCGCCTTGCGGTAGTATGTCTCGGCGAGTTCACTGCGGCCCAACGCGTCGCTCACCACCCCGCGCAGACAAAAATACTCAGGGCAGGACACCACCGAGGCCGCCATGCGGTCGAGCATGTCCGCCGCCGCTGCCTCCCCGTCGCCATCGGCCAACCCGCGGGCGACTTCGAGCGAATCGACGACGCCCACCGCCGTGGTCACAGAAGTTGCGATCTGGGATCTGGGATTTAAAACCGGCGCTTGGGGATTTGGGATTCGAGCTTTCGGCTTGGGGATCTGCGGTTTAGGCTTGGGGATTTCCGCGGTGGCGGGATGCTTCACACAGGCAAAGGCCATCGGCAGCCGGGCGGTGACAAACCCACATTGGAGGGCGACGGGCGGTTCGACCGGTCCGAGAAAGAGGATGCCATCGTCGCTGAGCGCGGCATGCAGGTGGCTGACCACCTCGAGTTGGGTGGTCTGGCCGAAATAAATCAAAGCATTGCGGCAAAAAATCACATCGCTGCGCGGCAAGGCAGGTGCCGATTTGACCAGGTTCATTAAATCGAATTCCACCAACTTGCGGATGGCCGGGGTGATGCGCCACGCCCCGTCACCGAGATCATCGAAATACTTGCCATAGCGAGCTGCGTCAAACCCGCTGCGAAACGAATTGCGGCGGTAGATCGCTTCAGCCGCCCGCCCGAGGGAAACTTCGCTGATGTCGCCGGCGTGAATTTTGAAAAGATCGGGCGCGAGTCCCGCTTCGAGCAGACGCATGGCGATGGCGTAAGGTTCCTCGCCGGTGGCGCAGGGCAACGAAAGCACCCGCAGGCAGCCCCCCGGATGGGCCGGCAACCAGGTGCCGGTGACCCAGTCTGCCATGGCATCGAATGCCTCGATGTTGCGGAAAAACCAGGTTTCAGGCACCAGCGCGGCTTCTAGCAGGACTTTCCATTCGGCACTGGTCGTGTCTAACAATCTAACGGGTTGCGGACAGGCCGCGATCAGGCGGCGGATTTCCTTGCGCAGGGACACTTCACCGGTTTGGGCGGCATCGATGCCGGCATGGGCGCGGAGATCCTCCAGGATGGTGTCTTCAGAGATCATGCTGTCTCCGTGGTTAGGGTTGCCCACACCTCCGGGCTGAGCACGCTCTCCAAGTGCAGGCGCTGGATCCAGCGACCTTCATAAGCAACCACCCGCCCGGCGTAGGGAAAATCCGCGGCGCATGCGCCCGGTTCGACAAACTCGCTGTCCTCAAACGTCTGCACCCGGGTGACATTTTCCCCCACCACGCCGAGAATGCGCTCACTCCCGGCAATTTCCAGGCGCTGCAAAATCAGGCGCGTCGAAAACCGCAGCGGACTGCACCGGCCAGCCAGCAACACCCCGCAATCCACCACCGGCACCGCTTGGCCACGAAAATTGAGAATGCCCACCACCGCCGGCGGGGCCCCGGGCGCGGGTTTGAGCGTGGCATACGGCACGACTTCCACCACCGCTGCGGTGGCCAGCGCGTAGGTGTCAGGGCCGACGTCCAGCAACAGGTAAAGCATGGGTTAGGCAGGAAGTTTGAAGCGGGCGATGCCGGCTTGGAGGCCGCTGGTGGCTTCGTTGAGCTGGTCGATGACCCGCGCACTGTCGCGGATGCTGTCGGCGGTGAGGCGGGCGGCATCACCGAGTTGGCTGAGGGCTTCGCTGATTTGCTGGGCACCGAGGGTTTGCGAGCGCATGCCGTCGTTGACGCTTTCGACGCTGGGGGCCAGCGACTGGACCTCGGAAATGACGCGGTCGAGTTGGCTGCCGACGCTGGAAATTTCCGCCGCGCCGCGCCGCAGTTCCTCGCCGAATTTATCCATGCCCATGACCCCGGCGCTCACTGCGCTAACCATTTCCTTGACCATCTGCTCGATGTCGCCGGTGGAGGCCGCCGTCTGATCGGCGAGGCGGCGAATCTCGGTGGCCACCACCGCAAATCCCCGCCCGTATTCCCCAGCCTTCTCAGCCTCGATGGCCGCGTTGAGCGAGAGCAAATTCGTTTGATCGGCCACCTTGCTGATAGTGGAGACCACGGCTTTGATGTTGCCGGCTTTCTCGTTCATCACCCCAAGCTTGGTGGTGATGGCCACCGACGCCTCCAAAATCCCACGCATGATTTTTTCCATGCGCACCAGGCCGTCCTTACCGCCGGACGCGAGGTTGCTAGCCTGCTCGGCCACGCTGCTGACGCTATCGGCGGTTTTCAGCAATTCGTTGCTGGTGGCGCTCATTTCCTTGGCGGTGGCGCTGATTTCGGCGGAGGTGGTGGCCACTTCGCCGGCCGTGGTTTGTTGTTCCTTGGTGGTGGCGGCAATTTCCACCGCGGAGCTATTCACTTGCAGGCCGCTGCGCTGGACCTGCCCGATGAGATCCGCCAGCGCCTTGATCATCAGGGTAAAACTGCGCGACAGCGCGCCGATCTCATCGCCGCGCAGGCTGTCTTCAAGCGTGACCGTGAAGTCACCGGCGGCCATGCGACTCGCGGTGCCTCCAATGCGCGCCAGCGCCTGCGTGATGTTGCGTGCGATCAGGAAACCGATCGCCAAAACGAGAACGAGCGCCAGCAGCGTGCCTATCAACACGACGTTTTCCAAGTGTTTGGTGGTGGCGCTGGTTTGCTGGTCAAGCGCTTTGAATTCCGTGAGTTCGAGCCCCTTGAGATATTCGAGCGCGGTGACCAGCTTGTCCATCTCCCCGGACGTGCGGTCGACACTAGTCGCCAGCGCGGACGCCTCCCGCTCGTCCGCCTCGGCTTTGAGTTGGCGCAACAAGCCCTTGGCCAGCGCGTCGATCCTGGTGATTTCCGCCGCCCGGCCTTGCGCCCCCGGCGCATCACGCAAGGCTTGGCTTTTGCCGTCGATGGCGGCGAGGATGGCATCGAGTTTGACCAGGCTCGGATGCTTGCCGGTGATCAGAAATTCGCGTTGCCCCTCCTGAGCATCCAGCATGACATCATGGAACACGTCCAACTCCTCAATGAAATCGCGCGCGATGTGTGCCTCGTGAAAATTTTGTTCCAGCTCCCTGACGGTGATGAAGGACAGGCTGGAAAGCACCGTGATCGCAATTATGGCAACACCATAACCGCTGAGGATTTTTTTCCCGATGGTGAATTTCATGTTGGCAATTATTGTTAGATTAGATTCTTGCAAGGCTGCGAGTGGCGCGATGACCACCGCTGGTTTATTCCTTATGGTAGTGGATGGGGTGCCCGTTGAGGAGATTACCGATATTGTTCTGGAAGGCGACAAATCCCGAGGTTGACACAATCACCCAGCCAAGGAGTAACAACACCGACTCCAGCATGAAAAACCGCAACCCGCCGCCGATTTTAGCCAGGCAGGCCACGCTAAGGCTGCCTAGCAGAACCACCGTGCCTACCCATAACGGCAAATAGGTCCACTGCACCAAATCCCGCAACCAGATGGGGTAGCCGCCGGCATTCGTCCAGAACACCAGACTCTCGCGCAATACCGCAAACCAAACCAGCAGCAATCCGCAGGCATTAGCCAGCAACGTGGCGGCCAGCATACCGCAACCGGCCAAGAGAGCCGGGGTGCCTTCCCCTAAGTCTGGTTCGCGCGTCATCATGCAACCTCTTGCGTCGTCACAAGTTGCATCAACTCTATGGTATGCGGCGTGGTCCGCAACCCTTTTCACCCAACCTTTTCCGCAGTTGAAGTGCCGCTAAAGGCTGGCACGGACCGCTCCCACTCCATGATGGCGCTGAGGCTTTTTTCCCAAAGGTCGTGGAGTTCGCGATGGAGCGGCGCGGCGAGTGCTGGGGTGATGCCGGCCTGCTGTTCCAAGTGGGCGAGACGCTGGGTCATGGCGACGCAGCCGAAACACGCCAAAATCCCCTTGAGCGAATGCAAGCGGCGTTTGAGCATGGCAGCGTCAGCGGCATGGATGGCGTCGCGGATGTGGTTCACATGTTCTGGAACATCGCGGATCAAATCCCCAATAATGTCGTGATAACCGGCGCTGCCGATCTCGATGAAGGTGTCGAGTTGCTGGGTGTCGATGAGCGGCGGGCCCGCAGGGGGCACGCCGGAACCCGTGGCTTGCGGCGGTATGTCTGCGGGTGGCGCGTAACCGGCTTGGGTGACTTTGACCAGCATGTCGCGCAGCCGCGCCAGGGTGATGGGTTTTGTGAGATACTCATCCATGCCCGCTGCCCTTGTGGCCTCACGACTCTCTTGAAAAGCGTCTGCGCTAAGAGCCACGAGGATTGGCCGTTTGGGCAAGGCTAACACGCGGATGTTACGGCTGGCTTCAAGTCCATCCATGACCGGCATTTGCAGATCGAGAAAGATGATATCGTAGGCGTCGGCGCGGGCCGCCTCGACCGCTTGTTGGCCGTTGGCGACTATATCCGCCGTAATACCGAGGCGCTGGAGGAGCAGGCGAATGACCTTCTGATTGTTAGGAGCATCTTCCGCGACAAGGACTTTGAGATTGGTGAGGAGTGCGATATCAAATGGGTCAGGACCGGGAGCGGGGGGGGCGGGCAGCACCACCGGGCCGGGATTGAGCGTCAGGGCGACCTGGAAGGTGGAGCCTTGGCCGGGAGTGCTGAGAACGGTGATATCTCCGCCCATGACTGTGATGAGGCGTTTGCTGATGGCGAGCCCCAGTCCCGAACCGCCGTAGCAGCGGGTGGTGGATGAATCCGCCTGGACGAATGGGGAGAACAAACGCCCGATGACATCCGCCGCGATGCCGATGCCGGTATCCTTGACCTCGAAGACAAGCTGCCAACGCCCGTCCGGCCCCTGCTGGCCATCCACCCCCAAGGCAACGAGCCCTGCCGGCGTGAATTTCACCGCATTACCTAACAGATTAACCAGGATTTGGCGGAACCGGGCGCGATCCCCCACGACTTGGCCGGGGAGTTGCGGGGCGAGTTGGCAGGTCAATTCGAGGTGTTTACCGAGGGCTGCGGGGCGGATCACATCGCAGGCTTCACGGCAAAGGTCGGCCAACCGGAATGGGGCGGCTTCAAGGTCGATATGACCACTCTCGATGCGGGAGTAGTCGAGAATGTCGGTGATGAGGTCGAGAAGGAAATTGCTCGAATTGAGGATGATATCGGTGAAGCCGCGCTGTTGGGCATCAAGGGCGGTGGTTTCAAGCAGGGATGTCATGCCGATGACCGCGTTGAGCGGGGTGCGGATTTCATGACTCATGGTGGCCAAGAAGGTGCTCTTGGCACGGTTGGCAGCGTCGGCGGCGGCGGCGGCGTGGTGAGCTTCATCGCGGGCCAGCACGAGGGCATCGGCTTCGTCTTGAACGACCTGGCGGAGACCGATATTGGCGGCGGCGGAACGCAGGATGGAGATTTCCCAATTTTCCCAGAGGCGGTCTTCATGGCAAGCATCGAAGCCCATGAAGCCGGTGAGTTGCTTGCCGGCAAAAATCGGCACCACCACCAACGAGCGGATTTCCTGGGCGATGAGCATGGGTTGCTCGGCGGCCGGAAAGTCATGCAAGCTGCCGCTGATGACGTGGCCGGCCTGCAATTCGACCAGCCAGCGGCCGTAGCCGTTTGCGGCGAAGGAGAAATTTTGGAGTTGGGGGTTTTGGGACTGCGGGGTGGCGGCACCGGAATTCCATTCGGCGGTCTGACTCATGGCGGGCGTGCCGCTTGCCGGATGCGGATGGATTTGAAACAGATAACAACGGTCGGCGTTGGCGGCCGTGCCCAGCGCCGCGAGAAATCCCTGCCACACGCTCGGGCCCAACCGCTCGGAAAACAGGGTGCTGCTGCCGGTGGCCACAGCTTCCAGCAAACGGTTCGTGCGGCGGGCTTGGGTGACGTCATTTTGAATGGACATGAAGCCGGTGTGGTTACCGTGGCTATCACCGAGGGGTTGGCATTCGATTTGAGCGAAATAAGTGCGGCCGCTCTTGTGGCGATTGGTCAGCTCCGTCTGAAAAGCCATACCGGAGCGGATGCACTCGCGGATGCGGCCGCGCTCTTCCGGGTCGTCGTTGGGGTGTTGGAGAATGCTGCCCGGGGTCTTGCCAATGACCTCTTCAATGTTGTAGCCGCTGATCCTTGAGAACCCTTGGTTGATCCACTCGATACGGCCCGCGGCATCGGTGATGATCACGCCACTGTCGGTGCGCTTGGCCACCAGCGCCAAGCGATCCGCCACGGCACCACTGCGCAGCAAGTTGAGCTTGGTTTCCTTGGCCCGATAGCTGGTGGACCACCGGATCCAACAAAACGTTAGGCCGCAAACCACTGCTGCCAGAAGCAATAACCCGGTTAAAAACATGCGGTAGTCCATGGGGGGGGCGGAGGGTTAGTTGAAACCGAGCGCTGGCAACAGAATTTGGCGCACCCTGTCCCAAGGAACGGGCTCGCCGGGCAGGCTCCGGAGGCTTACCAGAATCGGCTCGGCACCGCTGCGCCCGAGTGTGACCCGACGCAGACTGGTTGCCCACCAGTATTCCACAGGCGAGGCAAACTGGTGCTTACCATCATCAAAAAACCACAGTGCTTCGGTAGTTTGTGTCTCCTTGGTGAGAGTCACCCATGCGGCGTTGCCGGATGGCACCTTCACGGCCGTTTGGCTTTGGACCTGCCAGCCCGCGCCGGAAAAGCAATAGTTGGGATCATGCACAGCGTGGCGGTTGTAGGTGCCATCGATGACGGTGAGCACGAGGTGTCCGCCACCGCGCATGGCGATGAGGAATTGGACCGCTTCGGCCTTACCAAGAAAAGCGCGGTCCGCCGCGCTGATCTCAAGTTCACGGGCTTGAAAATCCGGGCTGGAGCTGGGAATGGCCGCGAGGCGCATGGTGGCAGAGGGCATACGAATCATCGGCCAACCCACGGTGATGAGCACAGTGAGTAAGAGCGAAAACCAAAGAACAGGTCGTTTCATGGGGCCAAGGCGTGAGGGGTGGAGGAGGCGGGGGCGCGGGATAAGGTGAGCAGCAACAGTGCCATCATGGCTGCCAAAGCCGGTCGCTCCCAGCCACCAAGACCGCCGGTTTTCCAGTGACTCAGAAACCAGCCGCTGGCGGGCAGCCAAGCGAGGGCTGCCAGCGTCGTGCCGCCCAAAACGGTCAGTTTTGCGCTTCTTGATCGGAAAACAGGCGTCCCGCCCAATACTGGCAGTTTAGCGCTTCTTGATCGGAAAACAGGCG
>JBAXOF010000023.1:0-26465 GCA_037133375.1 Verrucomicrobiota bacterium
CCTAACATGAGCGTCGAATTCGCGCCCGGCACCAGCACCTGCAGGTTGGTGCTCGCCGCCACCGAGAACCTGCCATCGGCTGGGGTATTGCTCAAGACCAGATTACTGTAGTTGCCATCCCGCAGGTAGAGGGTGCGGCCTGTTCCGGTCATGTTGACGCGTGAAGCGCTGGCCAGGGTGACCGTGGCCGGATAGCCTTGGCCGCCGAGTGACACATCGCCGCCAATGTTGAGCTGCCCGCTGCCGCTGAGGGTGAATGCCGAGAGCCCGCCAAGAAGCGCGCTGCCACCGATGTTGAGCACATCCCTATCAAACACATTGACCGTGGCGATACCCTGGTTGGCGTTATCGCGGCGGCCCAGATA
Source organism: Verrucomicrobiota bacterium (assembly GCA_037133375.1). Taxonomy (GTDB): domain Bacteria; phylum Verrucomicrobiota; class Verrucomicrobiia; order Verrucomicrobiales; family Akkermansiaceae; genus Luteolibacter. Next base: position 366 of record JBAXOF010000023.1, read on the forward strand.
GGCATCGCCGTTAAAGGTTGCGATCGCGACGGACGCTGCCGCATCCCCGACGTTGAGCGTGGCCACGGAGTTGGCGGAGTTCCCGTCCCAGGCCATCCGCAGTTGGTTGAACTGGACATTGGTGCCGGCAGCGAGATTAAGCGTGGGGGTGAGAACGGCATTGTCCACGCCGTTGGCCAGCCACAGGTCGGTTAGGGCATTCACGGAGAGCGCGCCGTTGGTCGGGGTATTGGTGAAGACGAACCCATAGGTTCCGGCGCGGAAATCCAACCGCATCGCTTTGCCCGTCATATTGATCTGCGCGTCATTGCCGAGCGTGATGGAGGATGCCCGTTGCGCCGAGTTGCCCCATCCACCGGCAGTGAAATTGCCGCCGACATTGAGCACGCCAGCATTGATGCTGACGCTGGTGGTGGCGGCATTGTTCCAGGTGTTGTTATTCTGCCCGTAGTGACTGCCCAGATCGACGTTGCCATTAAAAGTCACCGCCGCGCCGCTGATGCCGAAAGTGCCGACGTAGTTGTTGTTCACGTCGGTGGCCAGATACAGGTTGTTGAACTGCAAGCCGTTGGCATCGGCACCCAAAAGCAGCGTGGAATTGGCGGCCGCCACCAGCACTTGCAAGTTGGTGGTCGGAGTGACTGAGAACTTGCCACCGGTCGGGGTATTGACCAAGGCCAGGCCACTGTAGTTGCCATCCCGCAGATAGAGGGTGCGACCGATCCCCGTCATGTTCATCTGCGCGGCGCTGGCCAGCGTGAGAGTGGGCATATTGCCTAGGCCGCCGAGTGACACGTCGCCGCCGACGTTGAGCTGTCCGCTGCCGGCAAGCGTGACCGATGAGAGTCCGCCGACAATGGCCGAGCCACCGATATTGAGCACGTCCCTATCAAAAACATTGACTCTGGCGATGCCCTGGTTGACGTGGTCGCGGCGGCCTAGATAGGCGTCGCCGCTGAAAGTCGCGATGGCAATCGAGGGCGCGGCATCCCCGATGTTGAGTGTGGTCACGGAGTTGGCGGAGTTGCCGTCCCAGCCCATCCGCAATTGGTTGAACTGGACGTTGGAGCCCACGGCAAAATTGAGCGTTGATGTTAGGGTGGCGTTATCCACGCCATTGGACAACCACAGGTCGGTGAGCGGATTGACTGAAAACTTGCCATCGGTGGGCGTGTTGGTGAACTGGAACCCATAGCTGCCGGCGCGGAAATCCAGCCGCATGCCGGTGCCTGTCATGTTGAGCTGCGAGCTGTTATCCACCGTGATGGAGGCCGACCGTTGCGCGCTGTTGCCCAAGCCGCCGGCGGTGACATTGCTGCCAAAATTGAGCACGCCGCCCGCGCTGACGCTGACGACGGCGTTAGACGCGTTATTCCACGTGTTGCCATTCTGCCCGTAATGGCTGCCCAGATCGCCGTTACCGTTGAAGGTCACGGCCACGCCGCTAACATTCAACGTGCCGAGGTTGTTGGTGTTGACGTCGGTGGCCAGATACAAGGTGTTGAACACCACACCGCCGGACTCGGGACCAAGGTTGAGCGTGGCGTTGTTGGTCCAACTCGTCCTGATCTGAAGGTTGGTGCTCGGCGTCACCGAGAGCTTGCCGCCGGTGGGCGTGCCGGCGAATGCCAGCGGTTTGTCGGCAGTGTTGAACTCCTCGTTGTCAAGATAGAGGGTGCCTCCCACACCAATCATGTTGAGCTGCGACGTCGCATCAATGATGACGGTTTTGGTGCCGTGACCCAGAATGATATTGTTGCCGACGTCCAGGATGGAGCCGCCCACGCCGAAGCCCTGCGTCAACTTCAGCGTCGCGCTCGTGTTGTCGTCGTTGGCCAGTTGCAGGTCCTGCACCAAGCGCAGGCTTGAGCCGTTGTCGATGAGCAACGTGCCCTGCGAAAATCTGTGCGTCGCGTCCTCCACCCGCCCTATCAAAACCGTGCCGGTCTTGTGACTCAGACCGTCGTCCAGGGTGACGGTGGAACCAAGGAAATCATGGGTGTCAACATCCACTATGCCATTGCCAATCACTGCGGTATCACGCGACTGCGGAGCGCCCAGCGCGGGCGCGGTGAGACTGCGGTTGGTCCAGTGGGTATCGTCCGTCCAACTCACATCGGCAGCGGCATAGGTGGTGGTCGCTTCGCGGTTGCCGGCAAATCCCGCCGCGCCGGGAGCGGTTCCAACGCCGCCAGCCGTGGCCACCGCATACACGGCGCCCACGCCAAAATCAGCCACTCCGCTGGCCGTGAGCGTGTGGGCCACCGTGTCCAGCGTGCCTCCGGCATCCTGCCAGGCACCTCCAGTTAGACGAAACAACTTCAGGCTACTTTCATTAGATCCGGCCGCCAGGTTGTCATAGCGGAAGGTGAGGCTGGCATCGGCGAATGCCAGACCATTGACCGACTGGAAGTCCCACACGCCCACGGCCTGGGTCAATCCGGTGGTCGAGGTGGTGGCCACGATGGCTCCATTCAGGCCGCCGGCTTTCAGGCTTGTGATGTTGGAAAGGCGCACGCTGTTGACCAGATGGGTCGCGCCGAGCGAGGTCTGATCCGGCCGCTCGCCCCAGGTGACGGCGCTGGTTGCGGCGGGCATAACCACCGTCTTCAGCACCAGGGTGCCACCGGCTGCGGCATACCACCCGGCTTGTGTGGTATCGCCCTGGGTGAGCACCAGCGCGTCCCGATAGAGCCGCCCGAAATCGACGTTGAGCGTGCCACCGCTGGCGACGACGCGGCCGTTCATATAGAACTGGTTGCCGCCATCATAAGTCCCTTGGCCTTGCAGCGTGGCGGACGCCTGCGCATTATTGCGGAGGTGGGAGTTGCCGAAAAACCCCAGATAGGCACCGTTTTGCAAGGTCACGGTGGCGGTGTTTGGATAGGCCGCGCCGGCGCCGATGTCACCACCGCCCTGACCGAACACGCCGTTGCCGGCAAGGTCCATGCCGATGCCGTTGAAGGTCAGGGAGCCCAGGGTTTGATAGGCCGTGGCCACATTGATGCTGCCGCGGGAAACGAGTTTGGTCCCCGGCGTGCCGGTGAACGTGAGTGCGTCGTTGTTGTAGTTCTGGTCAGCCACATACAGGCTGCCGCGGATAGTCAACGCACCATTGCTACGCGTGGCGGCCAGCGGCAGGTTATAGGTGCCGGTGCCACGCAAAATCAGGCTGCCAGAGATGTTCATCTGCGAGCTGGGGTCCACATTGATGGTGGCGGAGCCAAACTGCCATGCCCGGTTGCCTTGTTGCCATTCCCCCATGGTCACGTCGCCGCCGAAATTGAGCCGCGCCCCGTTGGTTAGATTAATGGTCGCCTGGGTGTAGCTGGTGGTGGCGTTGTTGCCCCAGCCGCTCGCCAGGGTGGCGCCGCCGGCAAAGGTCATGGTCCGGTTGGCGCCGCCGCCGTCCAGATTGAGCGTGCCCCGCGGCCCTTCGTCCCAGTTGGCGATGTTGAGCGAGCCGGTGAAGTTCAGCAATGCGGGACTGCCGCTTCCAACCGTTAGGGTGGCGTCGCGCTTGTAGCTGTTGGCAATATACAAGCTGCGGCCGAACGCCAGCGCGCCCTCGGTCGGCGTCGAAGCCAGCGCCATGTTGTAGGTTGCGGCGGTGCCCGGCGTCGCATTGGCGGAGCCGCCGTTGAGATACAGGTCATTGGTCACGTTCACCTGTGCATAGCCGTTGAGACTGACCGTGCTGTTGAGATTGAGGCTGTTGCCCACATTCAACTTCGATTTGGCACCGGCCGTGCCGCTCAGGGTGAGCGCCGACTTGGTTTGAGCGACGTTCCAGTTGGCCCGGCCGAAGTTAAAGTTGCCGCCGAGGTTGAGCACCGCCCCGTTGGTTAGATTGAGTATCGCGGACGAACCATCATCGCCATTGGCGGCGCTGGAGTCGCCGGTGCTTGAAAATGCCAGCGTCCGGTTGCCGTCCACTGTCAACACCGCTGTGGCCTGGGCACCGTTGGCCAAGCCCAGCACCCCGGTGAAGTTCATTGCTGCGGTGCCGCTGTTGACCGTCAGGGTATCATTGTTGTAGTTCTGGTCCGCCAGATACAGGTTGTTGTGAAACGCCACCATGCCATTGCTGGGAGTGGACGCCAGCGGCAGGTTGTAGGCGCCGGTGCCGCGCAGATAGAGGCTGCCGGCCGTGCTGAATTGCGAGGTGGCGTCCACATTGAGCGTCACGGAACCAACCTGCCAACTCGCGTTGCCTTGTTGCCATTCCCCCATGGTCACGTCGCCGCCGAGGCTGAGCCGCGCGCCGTTGGTTAGATTAATGGTAGCCTGGGTGTTGCTGGTGGCGGCATTGTTGCCCCAACCGGCGCCCAGGGTGGCGCCGCCGGTAAAGGTCATGGTCCGGTTGACTCCGCCGCCGTCCAGATTGAGTGTGCCGCGCGGCCCTTCGTCCCAGTTGGCGATGTTGAGCGAGCCGGTGAAGCCCAACAGCGCGGGACTGCCGCTGCCGACCGTTAGAGTGGCGTCGCGCTTGTAGCTGTTAGCAATATACAAGCTGCGGGTGAAGGACAGCGCGCCGTCGGTCGGCACGGTTGCCAGGGCCATGTTGTAGGTAGCGACAGTCCCCGGGGGAGCATTGGCCGAGCCGCCGTTGAGATACAGGTCATTGGTCACATTGATCTGCGCATAGCTGTTAATGCTGACCGTGCTGTTGAGGTTGAGGCTGTTGCCCACGTTTAACTTCGATTTGGCAGCGGCCGTGCCGCTCAGGGTGAGCGCCGACTTGGTTTGAGCGACATTCCAGTTGGCCCGGCCGAAGGTGAAATTGCCGCCGAGGTTGAGCACCGCCCCGTTGGTTAGATTGAGTGTCGCGGATGAATTATCGTCGTTGTAGGCCGCGTAGGCGTCGCCCGTGCTGGCAAATGTCAACGTGCGGTTGCCGTCCACGGTCAATACCGCCGTGGTCGCAGCGGCGGTGGCCAAGCCCAGCACACCGGTGAAGTTCATTGTGGCTGCGCCGCTGTTGACCGTCAGGGTGTCATTGTTGTAGTTCTGGTCCGCCAGATACAGGTTGTTATGAAACGCCACCATGCCATTGCTGGGGGTGGAGGCCAATGGCAGGTTGTAGGTGCCAGTGCCGCGCAGATAGAGGCTGCCGGCCATGTTGAATTGTGAGGTGGCGTCCACATTGAGCGTCACGGAACCAACCTGCCAACTCGCGTTGTTCCATTGCCATTCGCCCATGGTCACGTCGCCGCCGAGGTTGAGTCGCGCCCCTTTGGTTAGATTAATGGTTGCCTGGGTGTTGCTGGTGGCGGCGTTGCTGCCATAACCGGCACCCAGGGTGGCGCCGCCGGCAAATGTCATGGTCCGGTTGATGCCGCCGCCGTCCAGATTGAGCGTGCCGCGCGGTCCCTGGCCATTGGTGGCGATGTTGAGCGAACCGGTATAGGCCAGTGTCGCGGGACTGCCGCCACCCACGGTTAGAACCACGTTGCGCAGGTCGGAATTGGCAATATACAGACTGCGAGTGAAGGACAGTGCTCCGTCGGTCGGCACGGTTGCCAAGGACAGATTGTAGGTTGCCACGGTGCCCGGTGTCGCATTGGCGGAGCCGCCGTTCAGATACAGGTCATTGGTCACGTTCACCTGTGCATAGCTGTTAATGCTGACCGTGCTGTTGAGGTTGAGGCTGTTGCCCACGTTCAGTTTCGACTTGGCACCGGCCGTGCCGCTCAGGGTGAGCGCCGACTTGCTCTGGGCGACGTTCCAGTTAGCCCGGCCGAAGGTGAGGTTGCCGCCGAGGTTGAGCACCGCCCCGTTACTTAGATTAAGCGTTGCCGCCGCCCCGTCATCGCCATTGGCCGCGTTGGAGTCACCGGTGCTTGAGAACGTCAGCGTCCGGTTGCCGTCCACGGTCAGCACTGCCGTGGCCTGGGTGCCGTTGGCCAGCCCCAACACGCCGGTGAAGGTCATCGCGGAAGCACCGCTGTTAACCGTCAGGGTGTCGTTGTTGTAGTTCTGGTCCGCCAGATACAGGTTGTTGTGAAACGCCACCATGCCATTGCTGGGCGCGGAGGACAGTGGCAGGTTGTAGGTGCCGGTGCCACGCAGATAGAGGCTGCCGGCCGTGTTGAATTGTGAGGTGGCATCCACATTGAGCGTTACGGAACCCACCTGCCAACTTGCGTTGTTCCATTGCCATTCGCCCATGGTCACGTCGCCGCCAAGGTTGAGGCGCGCGCCGTTGGTTAGATTCAGCGTTGCCTGGGTATTGCTGGTGGCGGCGTTGCTGCCATAACCGGCGCCCAGGGTGGCACCGCCCGCAAACGTCATCGTCCGGTTGATGCCGCCGCCGTCCAGATTGAGAGTGCCGCGCGGTCCCTGGCCATTGGTGGCGATGTTGAGCGAGCCGGTGTAGGCCATGGCCGCGGGACTGCCGCCGCCGACGGTTAGAACCACGTTGCGCAAGTCGGAATTGGCTATATACAGGCTACGTCCGAACGCCACCGCGCCATCAGTCGGCGCGGCAGCCAGGGCCAGGTTGTAGCTGGCAACGGTGCCTGGAGTGGTATTGGCGGAGCCGCCGTTCAGATACAGGTCATTGGTCACGTTGACCTGTGAAAACCCATCCATACTGACGGTGCTGTTGAGGTTGAGGCTGTTGCCCACGTTCAATTTCGACTTGGCACTGGCACCGCCACTCAAGGTGAGTGCTGATTTGCTCTGGGCGATGTTCCAGTTGGCGCGGCCAAAGGTAAAATTGCCGCCGAGGTTGAGCGTGGCACCGTTGGTTAGAGTAAGCGTGGCCGACGACCCGTCATCGCCATTGGCGGCGTAGGATTCGCCGGTGCCGGCAAACGTCAGCGTCCGGTTGCCGTCCACGGTGAACACCGCTGTGGCCTGGGCGCCATTGGCCAGGCCCAACACGCCGGTGAAGGTCATCGACGCGGCGGCACTACCGCCGACATTGAGAGTCACGTTGCCGTAACCATAGTCAGCGAGGTAGAGGTTGTTGCGGAATGACACCGAGCCGTTGGTGGGCGTGGATGCCAGGGGTAGGGTGTAGGTGCCGGTGCTGCGCAGATACAGGCTGCCGCTTGTGTTAAACTGCGAAGTGCTGTCCACGTTGAGCGTCGCCGAACCGATTTGCCAGGTCGTGTTGTTCTGTTGGTTTTGACCAATCACCACGTCACCGCCAAGGTTGAGACGCGCCCCGTTGGTTAGATTTAGCGTCGCCTGCACATTGCTGGTGGTGGTGTTTTGGCCGATGCCGGTGGCGAGGTTGGCACCGCCCGCAAAGGTCATCGTCCGGTTGACACCACCGCCGTCCAGATTGAGCGTGCCGCGCGGCCCCTGGCCATTGGTGGCGATGTTGAGCGTGCCTGCGAAGCTCATGGCGGCGGGACTGCCGCTGCCGACTGTTAGAACGGTGTTGCGCCAGTCCGCGTTGGCGATATACAGGCTGCGACCGAACGCCACCGCACCGTTGGTAGCCGTGGCGGCCAGGGCCAGGTTGTAGCTGGCAACGGTCCCAGGGGTGGTGCTGGCGGAGCCGCCGCTGAGGATCAGGTCATTGGTCACGACCACCCGCGAGGCAGGACCGAGGTTGAGACTAACATTGTTAGTGCCATTGAGGGTCAGACTATTGCCAACGGACAATTGCGAGGTGCCGGTCAGAGTGAGCGTCGCCTGATTTGCCAGCACGCTCGCGACGTTGCCGAGCGTCATGTTGTTGCCGACGGTGAGTTTGCCGCCATTGGCGAGGCTGATGACGGATGTGTTCAGACCGCCACCGGTGGCAATGTTGGTATCATTGGTGACGGCCACCGTCGCGGCGTCGATGGCGAGGGTGCCGCTGGCATTGCCGCCGTTGTCGGCCGACGCGTTAATTTGCAGCGTGCCGATGGTGAGCTTGGTGGTCGCGCCGGTGACGTTGAGCGTGCCTTGGGCCAGCACTGCGCTGCTTTGGTGATTCCAGCCCAGATTGAGGGTAGCGACCTGTTGGGTGCCGCTGGCGAGCGTGACATAGGCCGGGGTGATCCAGGTGGGTGTCGAGCCATTGATCCAGTAAACCCCGATGTTGACATTGTCCGATGCCCCGGGCACCCCGCTGGCGCTGCCACCCTGCGGCCGCCAGGCCGTGGCATCCGTCCAGTTTGCCGGCGTGCTGGAACTGCCGCTAACCAGACCATATTCAATGGCCAGCGAGGAACTGGCGGTCAACATCACGATTCCGAAGCCGACGAGAAAGCGTGCGCCTGGGCGCAGATTGGCGGCGATCCTCCAGGCGCATTTTTTCATGGGGCAAATTTCACGGACTTACTTGGAAAGAAGCTGAGCTTACGCAGGCGCAAGGGGAAACCTTGCGATGCCCGACTGAAACCCACAGGTCACCGATATGCAAGCATTTACCGCGTGTCCGCCAGAAACGCAGGGTGGGGCCAAACCCTGGCACAGTCGTAGTCCGCACAGTCCTCTGTGCGGACTTGTCTTTGATTGCCCTTGCGCAGAAAAAGATCCGCACAGGGGACTGTGCGGACTACAACTCCCTCAGAGTTGCCACGGCGCGCGCATTTTCTTGCTGAGCAACTTGCTGGCTTCCTCGTCGCCGACGATTTCCTGTTTGACGGCGTCCCACTTTAATTTGCGGCCGACGACGGATGCGATGTAGCCGAGATGGCCTGGCGTTTGCGAGCGCTGGGCGATTTCGACCGGAGTGAGCGTGCGCTGGCGAGATTTGATAGAATCAAGGAATTCCTTGTGGTGGCCGGGGCTCTTGTAGAGGGTGGTTTCCAGGTCGCCCTTTTTCTCACGGTCCTGGATGTCGCGGATCCACTGCATGTTGGAGGCTTCCAGTCGGCCGCGGTCCACCCGCACCCATCCATTGGGACCGATCCATTTTGCGCCGCCCTGGATTTCGCCATAGCCACCGGCGATGACCACTTCGATGTCGTTGGGATATTTGGCTTCGATGCGGTATTTGGTGGCGGTGTTCCAGACATCTTCCTTGTTAGGAAACTCGGCCGTGGCAGACAGTTCGAGCGGGCCGACCGCGTCATCCGGGCCACAGCCGAACTTCGGATTGGCCAGGCCCCAATGCGCGATATCGCAATGATGACCGATCCAATCCATGAGTTGGCCGCCGCCGGTGTTATAGTTCCAGCGCCAGTTCTTGTGGAAGCGGCACGGATTGAACGGCAGCATCTGCGCCGGACCAGTCCAGAATTCGTAGTCCACCTGAGCCGGTGCCGGGCCGTTGGGCTTGTCCTTGCCAGTGCCTTCAAAATCCGCGTGGCCCGAGGGCAGGCCGACCTCAACGCGCGTGACCTTGCCCAGGTAGCCGTTTTGAACCAACTCAGCGGCCCAGCGGAAAGTCGCCTGGCTGCGCTGCCATGACCCGGTCTGCCAGATGCGCTGGTTTTTTTGCACGGCGTTGACCATGGCAATGCCTTCGTTGAGCGTGTGGGAGAGGGGTTTCTCACAGAAAATGTCCTTGCCCGCGTTGGCGGCGGCAATGGCCGGAATCGAATGCCAATGGTCGGGGGTGCAAATGCACACCGCATCAATGTCCTTGCGGGCCAGCAACTCGCGGAAATCCTTGTAGCCCTTGCAGTCCGGATCCTTGTAACGCCCATTGACCTTGTTGACGGCTTCCTTGAGGTGATTCTCGTCCACGTCACAGATGGCCACCACCCGGCACGCGTCCTGGCCAAGGAACGAATCCAAATTGCTGCCACCCTGCCAACCCACACCGATGCAACCCAGTGTAATTTTGTTAGATGGGGCGTCCGCGCCGAACAGGCGGCGCGGGAGGATGAGGGGCCCGGCGGTGGAGGCGGCCAGAAGTTTCAGAACATGGCGACGACTGGTATGGGAGGAGGTGTTCATGATGTTTGAATCGACTTATGTTAGAGTTGCGCTTGGCATCAAATCCGCAACGGCGTGAAAGCTGGTTTGAGCCTCACCCGGGGTCAAGCCCAAATCCGGAGCGTTTACGGCGACACCGGATATGAGGGGTGACCGTAAATCCTCAAGAAGCCGTTCTCGGTCAGCGGGCAGGTGGCGAGTCCCATCCGCTGCCGTGCGGCCAACCACTTGCGGGCGGCGGCATGGAAGGCGTGCGCCGGATCGGCCAGGGCGATCAACACGTTGATGTCAGCGAGGCACGGCCTGCATCTTCACCTTCCGGTAAAGTGGCTCCGGAATGTCAATGGTCGTCTTCACAAGACGCTGGTAGACGGAAAGACGGCAATCCGTCAAGACGTGAAGCAACCCTCCTGTCAAAACCTCACCGAGAGTCCGAGAAATGTCTGCAAGTCATCCGCCGCATGGGTGACGCCGATGTTGAGACCGGTGTCGAGTTGCACATTCTTGGCGACCATCAGGGTCACCCCGACGTCCACCGTGCCAACCCAGTCGTTGCTCTGATTTGAAGGCACGGAACTGTAAAACTCCAGATAGCCTGAGAGGGAGCCGACAAGTTTGTGCGCCACACAGGCGGAGGCGATAAAATCCGCGTGATAGCCGTGATCGTCGTTGGCCGTGATGCCAACGCCACCGTTGATGCCCAGATCGAAGTCGGCAGGCAAGGCGAAATCCAGCAAGCCGAGCACGCTGCCTTCGGTCTTGCCATTGCCGATTTCATGCGACGCGGTGGGCGTCTTCACATAGGCCGCGAGCCCGCCGGCCGAGTTGCCTGTGTCATTGCCCCAGAAGTTCATTTTCAAGCCGACGCTGAGATCCCCGCTGCCAGCGGTGATTTGGGATGGGTGCAGCGTGGTGTCCTGGGTGTGGATTTCCTGATAGAACGGCACCAGAAGTTGCAGTTCCGCCCAGTGAGTCAGGCCGAGGCGCAGGTTGGTGTTGGCCACCGTCCAGTTCTCGGTGCGACTGCCGCTTTGCTTGTCGCAGGCGTAGGCACCCAGATCCATCTCCACCTGGGCGTGTCCGGCATCCAAGGTGCGGGGGCCGTTGGTCTTGTTAGGACGGTCGGTGGCAAAATCCCGCAACAGGGCCACCGGCGTGGGATTGAAGAGGGTGTAGCTGGATTTGTCAGGTGGGGCGCTGCCAATCCGCGGGGAGTCTTCTCCCGGTGCTCCTGCAACCAGGTGGGTTGCCGCGACCCACCATGTGACACTGAGCAGGTGATGAAATTTTATAGGCATGAGCTGGGATGGCCCCGAGGCTGGCATAGTGGGTGCATCCCGTGAAGGGCAAATGTGGGGAAATTCTTTTCAATTCCCGGCGGCGATCCCGCTTGGCGAACCGACCCGTTTTCCCTTACGCTCCGCCCGTGACGGAGGACTTTGCCTTTCTAGACTTGCTACGGCATTCCCATCCCGGTGTTCGCGCCGGTTGGGTGGGACGCGTGCCCGAGTTGGTCATCGACGGTGACCGCGATGACGCGATGCGCAGGCTCCGCCCGTATCACGAGGCGGCGCTCGTCGAATTCGGCGGCAGCCCAGACCGCTGGTGGCGCGCGGAGCAAATCCATGGCATCGCCGTCGCTCGCGTCCCGGAGGCCCCGCAAATCTTTGCCCCGGACGGGTTGCCGGTCGTCCCCGGAGTTGATGGTCTGGTCACCCGTGAAGCCGGCCTGGTGCTGGCAATTTATGTGGCCGACTGCGCCGCCATCTGGCTGGCGGACCGGGTGACGGGGGCCATCGGGTTGCTGCATTCCGGCAAAAATGGCACCGCCGGCGGGATCTTGGCCAACGCGCTGGCGGTCATGGCTCGGGAGTTTGGCACGCATCCTGGTGACGTCACCGCCGTGCTCAGCCCGTGCATCCGTCCGCCTGCCTATGAAGTGGATTTTGCCGCCCAAATCGCCGCCCAAGCCGCGCGTGCGGGTATCCATGAGTTTCACGACTGCGGGGACAACACCGCCGCGGATTTTTCCCGTTATTACAGTTATCGGATTGAAAAAGGAAAAACCGGGCGCATGATGGCGCTCCTCGTTAGAGACTCCCAGCCATGACCCCCTTCACCCTGAACGCCCCCGCTAAGCTCAATCTCTCCTTGCGCGTGCTCGCCAAACGTGACGATGGCTTCCATGAAATCGACACCGTGATGGTGAAATTGCCGCTGCTGACCGACCGCTTGCACTTTGCGCCAGCCGCCGCCTTTGCCTTTGCCTGCGATGATCCTTCGCTGCCGGGCGACGACGACAATCTAGTCGTCAAGGCCGTCCGTGCCTACGAATCCGCCGCCAACCTCCCGTGCAGGTGCAGCATTTCCCTGGAAAAACACATCCCTCACGGTGCCGGTCTGGCCGGCGGCAGCAGTGATGCCGCCACCACTCTGCTCGGCTTGGAACGGATTCACGACGACGCCTTGGGCCCGGAAAGACTCGCGGCGGTGGCCGCCGGTTTGGGTAGCGACATTGCGTTTTTTCTCACCCCTGGTGCGGCCCGTTGCACTGGCCGCGGTGAAAGGGTCGATCCGCTGGCCCCGCTGCCGGCGCTGCCGGTCGTGCTGCTGAAGCCAGCCTTTGGGGTGTCCACCCCGGACGCCTATCAGCGCTGGCAAGACTCGCTCGAGTTGTCGGCCATCCGCTACGGCGCCCAGGAAGTCGGGTCACTTACACTGGTCAATGACCTCGAGCGCCCGGTCTTTGAAAAATTCCGTTTTCTGGCCGAATTGAAGCAGTGGTTATTGAACCGCAAGGAAACGGTCGCCGCCTTGCTGTGTGGCTCGGGGTCCTGCGTGTTTGCGGTTTTGCGCCACCCGGCGGACGCCCAGGCCCTCGCCTCCGCTGCTCGTTTTGAACTCGATCCCGGCATCTGGAGCTGGGCAGGCACCACCGAGGGCACGGAATGAACCCGAAATCCGCTGTTAAATGCCTGCAATGGGGAGAAAAACCACAGATTACACCGATTTCACGGATTTTATTGGGTTGGAATTTTTCAGCATTTGCAACTTCGGAGAAGTTGCAAATCGAACCTATTTTATTCCGTGGAATCTGTGGAATCTGTGGTTAATCTAACTAAATATTAAAATCCAACGGCGGTTTTCGGGATGAACGGACACGCGATTTTTTCGCGAAACGTTCACGCGTCGTTTGACAAGCGGCGCGGGTCTCCGCTAGCCTCCCCGTCCCGGCACCATAGTCCGGCCATCCATCATGAATATTGTCGTTGAGAAGCAGCCCAAATGCGTCGCCACCTTGCGCGTGGAAATCCCCGCGGAAAAAGTCACCAGCGAACGCACTAAGATCGTCCGCAATTACATCAATAAGTCCCGTCTGCCCGGCTTCCGCCCCGGCAAGGCCCCACAAGCGGTCGTTGAAAAACGCTACGGCAAGGACATTTCCGATGAGCTGCAAGAAAACCTCATCAACGAAGCCTACGAGGAAGCCATTAAGCAGGAATCCCTCAAAGTGCTCGATTTCGGCGTCCCGCAGCTCGTCACCACCCACCCGGATGGCGCATTTTCATTCGAAGCCACCCTCACTCTCGCCCCTGAAGTCCTACTTCCAGAATACAAAGGCATCACCGTGATCGTCCCGCCAGCCGCCGTGCCGGATGAGGACTTAAACCAGCAACTCGAATCCCTGCGCGAGCGCTTCGCCGAATTCACTCCCATCGAAGACCGCGCCGCGGAAATGGGCGATTTCGCAGTCATCGACTACACCTCCACTATCAATGGCCAGCCCACCGATGAGTTTCTTGGTAAACCCGCCGGCTACCTGTCTGGCCGCGAAGGCTTCTGGGTCCGTCTGGATGACAAATCCTTCCTCCCCGGCTTCGCTAGCCAAGTGGCCGGCATGCCCCCCGGTGAGTCCCGCGACATTCCCGTAACCCTCCCGGCGGATTTCCCCGTCGCCGACCTGTGCAACGCCGAGATGGTGTTTGCCACCACCCTTAAGGAACTCAAGCAATCGATTCTGCCCGACCTCAATGATGAACTGGCCGAGCGCCTCGCCCCCGGCAAAACCTTGGATGAAATCACCACCCTCATCCGCGATAACATGCAGCACGAACGCCAGCGCAAGATTGACGACCTGAAGGTCAATCAAATCGTCGAGCACTTCAATGCCTTGGTGGATTTTGAACTGCCCGACGAACTCATCACCCAGGAAACCCAATCCCAGGCGGATGCCATGGTGGAACGCGGTATCAGCGCCGGCATGACCGAGCAGGAAGTCCAATCCCAACAGGGGGAAATCTTTGCCAGCGCCCAACACCAGGCCGTCTCCAACCTGCGCACCAACTTCATCCTCCAGGAAATCGCCCGCGTCGAAACCATCGCGGTCGATGACAAGGAACTCCTCAACCACCTGTTCCAAATCGCTAACTCCCGCAAGGTGGCCCCGAAGAAATTCATCAAGGACATGCAGCGTGCCGGGCGCATCGGCAGCATCCGCCAGTCCATGCTCATCGGAAAGACCGTTGACTTCCTCGTCGAGCACGCCAAGGTTGAAGAAAACAGCGAAGCCTCCCTCAATGATTGATTTTATTTCCCCTGCCATGAGCCATACGCCCCCACGCAACAACTACTACGTCCCCATCGTCATCGAGCAGGATGGCCGTGGCGAGCGCTCGTTCGACATCTACTCGCGCCTGCTCAAGGACCGCATCATCTTTATCGGCACCCCCATCGATGACTTCGTGGCCAATTCCGTCATCGCCCAACTCCTGTTTTTGCAAATGCAGGACCCGAAGAAAGATATCCATATCTATATCAACTCCCCTGGTGGCTCCGTCACCGCTGGGCTGGCTATCTACGACACGATGCAGTTTCTCACCTGCGATGTGAACACCTACTGCATCGGCATCGCCGCCTCCATGGGCTCGGTCCTGCTCACCGCCGGCACCAAGGGCAAGCGCTATTGCCTGCCTAACTCCCATGTCATGATTCACCAGGTCTCCGGCGGCGCCAGCGGCACGGCCTCCGATGTCGAGCGCACCATCGGTTTCATGTTCAATCTCAAAAAACGCCTCAACGGCATCCTCGCCAAACACACCGAGAAATCCGTCGAGCAAGTCGAACATGACTCGGATCGCGACAATTACATGTCCGCCGAGGAATCCGTCGCCTACGGCTTGGTCGACAAGGTGCTGGAAAATCGCAAACAACTGCCCGATGTCATCGCAGCAGATAAGCCGAAAATTTAAACACTAAATCCCAAATCATAAATTCGAAATTCTAAATTCGAAACGAAGAGACACACGACTCATCGGATCTTCCTCTTCGTTTAGAAATTCATGCTTAGGATTTAACGCTTCATCCACCTATGGCCCGTTCCTCCAACCTGACGATGTGCTCTTTCTGCGGCAAGGGCCATTCCGATGTCAAAAAACTCATCGCCGGTCCGGGGGTGTATATCTGCAACGAGTGCATCGACGTCTGCGCGAGCATCCTCGAAAAGGAACTCGGCGGCGGCACGCCCAAAGGCCGCACGCCAGCAGAAAAAGCCGGTTTCAAGGTGCCCACCCCGGCCACGCTCCGCGACAAGCTCAATGAGTTTGTAATAGGCCAGGAAAGCGCCAAGAAAGTCCTCTCCGTGGCGGTTTACAACCACTACCAACGGCTCCGCCAAGACCAGGCGAAACTCGGCGACGAGTTCAAGGATGTGGAGATTGAGAAGTCTAACATTTTGTTGCTAGGTCCCACCGGGTCCGGCAAAACCCTGCTCGCCCGCACCCTTGCCCGGGTCCTCGAGGTGCCGTTCTGCATCGTCGATGCCACCACCCTAACCGAAGCGGGCTACGTCGGCGAGGACGTTGAAAACATCATCCTGCGCCTGCTACAGGCCGCTGACTTTGATGTTGCCCGCGCCGAACGCGGCATCATCTACGTCGATGAAATCGACAAGATCGGTCGCAAGACAGAAAACGTTTCCATCACCCGCGATGTGTCGGGTGAAGGGGTGCAACAGGCGTTGCTTAAAATCCTCGAAGGCACCATCTGCAATGTGCCGCCGCAGGGCGGACGCAAACACCCGCAGCAGGAATACATCCAGGTCAACACCGAGAAAATCCTCTTCATCTGCGGCGGCGCTTTTGTCGGCCTCGAAGACATCGTCAAGCGCCGCCTGGGCCGCAACACTCTCGGCTTTCACTCCGATGTCAACGCGCCGGACTTGGATGGCCCCAACGTCAATGTGCTTGAGCAAGTGCAACCGGAAGACCTGCTTCACTTCGGCCTCATCCCGGAATTCATCGGCCGCCTGCCGGTTATTTCCTCATTGCGCAAGCTCACCGAAGACGAGCTCATCAACATTCTAACAGAGCCGCGGAATTCCCTCATCAAGCAATACTCCAAGCAACTGGCGATGAACGGGGTCAAGTTGCGCGTCACTCGCGACGCCCTGCGCGCGCTGGCGGAGGAAGCCGTGCGCCGTGGCACGGGTGCCCGTGCCTTGCGCTCCATCTTCGAGCGCCTGATGCTCGATGTCATGTTCGAGGTGCCGTCGCGCGGGGATATTGAGGCGGTCACCCTCAACCGGCAGGTCGTCACCGGGGCCCGTCCGCCGCTCATCCGCCGCCGCCGCGAAAAGCAGGACGCCGCCTAACTGGCAGCCTCACTCGACGATCACAGGCGTGCCGAGTTTCACGTTTTCAAAGAACTTTTCCGCCATCTGGTTGGGCATGCGGACGCAGCCGTGGGAGGCCGCATAACCTGGCAGATATCCCGTGTGCATCCCGATGCCATCGGCAAAGCGCATGAAATTAGGCATCGGCGCATTGTAGAAGACGGCTCCCGGGGGGATTTTGTCCACCCGGATATCGACGTTATCATTGATGGTCTTACCGCTGGCCTTGTCCTTGAAGACACCGTAAATGGTGGATTTGTGGTCCTTGTCCATTTCCTTGATCTTATAGACGCCCTTGGGCGTGCCGTGGTCTTCCTTGCCGCTGGAAATCTTCGACACTCCCACTAACTGCCCGTCCTTGTAGAACGAGGCTTTTTGCTGGTCGCGGTTGATCTTGATCAGCGGCTTGCCAGTCACGCCATCCCCGTCCCAATAAGAAATATCATCCGGAATAGCCGGTGCCGGGTGGTTTGGATCCGTCTGATGCCGCCCCGGTCCGCCCACATCGACTAGGTAGTCGGATCCCGGCGGCCGGCTATCCATGCAGGAGGCCAAGGTGAAAACAACCATTGCTAGAACAGCGGATTGGGCGGTCGAGGGGCGCGGTGACTTCATTGGACCCGCGCAACATGAAGCCAAACCGGCACCAGGTCAAGGCCCAGTCGTCGCATCACTGCGGTTTGATACGCCGCCAAACCACCCCCAGCAGCATCGGCACGCCCGCCAGGCACACCGGCCACAGGCAGGTGAGCGGGGCCACCTTGGCACCGGATGTTAGGTTGTCGATCAGCCAACCGATCAGCGGCGCCCACAGTGCTGCCGCCAGCGACGATGCCTGCGATTCGATGCTCAACAAGGTGGCCGCACGCCGCTCGTCGCCATCGCGGTCGAAGCGGCCGATATGAATCGGCCGCCACAGGTTTTGCAGCAACCCCAGCGCAATGAACACCCCCACCGCCAACCCACCGAACCCGCCGACCAAGGACAGCGCCAGCACCCCCATCGCGGCGGCTGATAGTTGATAGATCCAGGTCACCGCGACTTCCGTGCCGCCGCCGCGGTTTTCAAATTGATGGGCACTGCGGGATGCCGCGCTGGAAAGGATATGCAAAACCGCGTATGCCAGGCCACCGAGCACCGCCGTCCGTTGCTGGCCGGTCATCGCCAGCTGCACCGGCAACGCCACGGCAAACGCCTGTACCACCACTTGCAGGTAGTCCTTGACCACCGTGTAACTGCCTTCGACCGCCACACTGTCGGTGACCAGGCGGCGAATCGAGGCCTTGCCCACCGCTTCCCGCAGGCTCTCTAGCAAATTATGCCATCCCCGGCGCAAGCCGCCGCCGCTTGGGATGCCGGCATCGAGCGCGGCCGGATAGGTGGCGAGGTTGAGGAGATTGAGTGCGGCGGGAATCGCACTGAGGAGAAAGACACTGGCGAAACTGCCGGTGAAAAACACCAGTCCCGCGGCGATCAGCGAAGACAACGCCGAGCCGATCTTCGACCACGAGCGGGTGTAACCATAAACCTTGGTCCGCTCCTCTTCCCTGCCCTGTTGGCGCAGCCATGCGTAAATGAGCGCCTTGTGAGTCCCGTCGCGAAACGCATCCGCCGTCCCAAACAAAATCATCCCCACCACCAGCAATATATTGTTAGATGAAAACCCGAGCACCAAATAGGAAATGACGTAGCCCGCCATGCTCACCATCATGCAGCGGCGGCGGCCCAGCGCGTCGGCCAGCGCCCCGGACGGGATTTGGCTGATATTGCCGGCGATTTCCCGCGCGGCGATAAGCCCGCCGATGCTGAGGAAATCGAGTCCCCGCTCGCGCAGCGCCAGAATCAGGAACGCCTCGAAGAACCGCAGGTTCTTGAGAAATCCATAAAGTGAAAAGCGGGCGATCATGCGGGCAGGGTGTTCCTGTGGGCACAGTATGCCTTGCTTCCGGCCATGCCAACATCCCAAAGTGTTACGGCTCCATGGGAAAATTTTCGCAATTACCATCCTTCCCCACCCATTTCCAGGGCCCTGCAAAAGACTCAGACATCCTGAAGTCTGCTGGAAAGCGGCCGTGTTTAGGGAAACTGAATAAGCCTGTTTAGATCCGGGCAGAATGCCCGGACCACAGTGGCGCGGGCATTCTGCCCGCCGCCTATCTTCACATGGACTCATGCAATTTCCCTCGAATTCAGGATGTCTGAGACTATCCGTCTCCACTGTGGGGGATGACTAACGGATGGGGCCGCGCGGCTTGACCGATCACGCCTGGTAGCAGCGGTCAAATGTTAAGAAATACCATTATACCAAGGAATAACTAGCACGCGACTCTAGCAAACCGTTAGCTAACGCCGATGAATGCGACATCCTACCTCAATACCAACGTCAATCGTGTCACTAACGGAATGAAAGATGGCGTCCGTGCCGACTTCGCTAACGGTCAAACCCACGCGACGTTTAACCTCGGCCTAGACATCAGCCCACTGCGTCCACGGCAGCGGATTGTCGTCCGCGCGCTGCTCCAACGCATGTGCGGAATGACGCAGACCGCGTTGAATTCCTGAGCGCGCCACGGGCGCGGTCACTTCGGCTCCGCCTCATCTCCGGCTCATCTCCAGCGTTGACCTTGGCGCTGGAGTGTGCACCCTGCGCCCCCGATGATTTCCGTTCAGTCCCTGCGCGTCGAGTTTGGAGCCCGCGTACTTTTTAATGATCTGGCGTTTTCCGTGCAGCCACGGGAACGCATTGCCTTCGCCGGTCACAACGGCGCGGGCAAGTCCACGCTCATGAAATGCATCGCCGGCATTCAACCGCCCAGCGCCGGTGCTATTCACGCGCCCAAGGGCACCCGCATCGGCTACCTCCCACAGGAGGGCATCCATGTCCGCGGCCGCTCGTTGTGGGTGGAAACCGAGTCCGCTTTCGGCGAAACCGTCGCCTTGCGCGCAAAAATCGACCGCCTCTCGCGCGAGCTCACCAAACTCGACCCCCGCTCCTCACCCTACGCCGAGATGTTGGAAGAAATCGGCGGCTTGGAACTCCTGTTTGACGCCACCAACCCGGAGCGGATGAAGCCGCGCATCGAGTCGGTCCTCCATGGGCTAGGCTTTCAGAAAAGCGATTTCACCCGCGATTGTGCCGAATTTTCCGGCGGCTGGCAGATGCGCATCGCCATGGCCAAGTTGTTCTTGCAGGAGCCTGAGGTTCTTCTGTTAGATGAGCCGACCAATCATCTCGATATCGACACCCAGTTGTGGGTCGAGCAATACCTCATCAACTACCCGGGTGCCATCCTGCTCATTTCGCATGACCGTGGTTTATTAGATACGCTGTGCACCCGCACCATTGCCTTCCACCACGGCCGCGCTGAGGAATATGCCGGAAACTTTTCCTACTACGAGCGCGAGGCGGTGCTGCGCCGGGAAATCCTTTTCAAGCAATACACGTCCCAACAGCGCGAGATCGCCGAATCCCAGCGCTTCATCGACCGCTTTCGCGCTTCTGCCAACAAGGCCACCCTGGTCCAATCCCGCATCAAGCTGCTGGCCAAGATTGAACGCATCCCCGCGCCGGAGATGGACGACGCAGTGGTCAAATTCAAGTTCCCGCCGCCGCCCGCCTCCGGCCACACCGTGGCCAAGCTTGATGGAGTCGCCAAAAGCTACGGCCCGCTCACGGTCTTCAGTGGCTTTGATTTCGAAATCAACAAGGGCGAGAAAATTGCCATCGTCGGCCCTAACGGTGCCGGCAAGTCGACGTTTTGCCGCATCATCACCGCCCGCGAGGCCCCCGACGCCGGCAGCCACAGTTTTGGCCACAAGGTGGCCCCCGCGTTTTTCTCCCAAAACCACTCCGATGAGCTGGACCCTGATCTAACTGTCCTGGAAACCGTCGAGCGGTCCGCCTCGCGCGAGAGCATGCCGCACGCCCGAAGTCTGTTAGGTTGCTTTCTGTTCCGCGGCGATGACGTGTTCAAGCGGGTCGGGGTGCTATCCGGCGGCGAGCGCTCGCGGGTCGCGCTGGTGTGCATGTTGCTCACGCCCGCCAATTTTCTCATCCTCGACGAGCCGACCAACCATCTCGATATGCAATCGCAGGATGTGTTGCAGCGTGCGCTCATCGACTACCCCGGCAGCGTGCTCATCGTTTCCCACAACCGCTCGTTCCTCGATCCGCTCGTCACCAAAACCCTCGAGTTCCGCGCCGGGCGCCAACCGCTGCTCTATCACGGAAATATCTCCTATTATATCGATAAATCAGCTGCCGACCAAGCCCTCGCTGCCGCCCGCAACGTGCCAACCCGTGCCAGTGCCGCCACCAACGGTGGACCTAACAGCACAAGTAACATCTCCCGCAAGGACCAGCGCCGCGTCGAGGCCGAGGCCCGCGAACTGCGCTCGAAAACCCTCAAGCCCCGCGAAACCGAACTGGCCGCGCTCGAAGCCAAGATCGCCGAACTCGAGGCCGCCCAGGTCACCCTCACCCAACATCTATCCAGCGACGCTTGCGTTGCCGATGCCGACCTTCTGCGCGAAACCTCCAATGCCGTGGAAAAAGTCACCCAAGTCCTCGCCACCAGCTACTCCCGCTGGGGCGAACTCTCCGCTGAAATTGAAACCATTCGCGCCAAGCTCGGACTCAGGGAGTAGTCCGCACAGGGGACGGTGCGGACTACTTCCCTCCCTTGATATCTGGCCTTTCCCGTCTCACTTCTGCCGTTGGCTGAACATCCAGCGCAGCAACTCCGGATCGTTGTAGGCACGAGTCCATGAATCGTGGCCCACGCCCGGATAATAGGTGACCTCGGGCTTGCCGCCGGCCTGTTCCAAGGCACCGATCATCTCCCGCGTCGTGCGCACCGGCACCACCGGATCCGCTTCGCCATGGAATGCGTGAAGCGGAATGTGCTTGAACAGGCCAACCCGTGACGGGTCGCCGCCACCGCAAATAGGCACTGCGGCGGCAATCCGGCCGGGCGCGTGTCCTAACAAATACCAGGTGGCAAAGCCCCCCATTGACAGGCCGGTCACGTAAAACCGCTTCGCGTCTACGGGTTGTTGTTTCATGGTGACATCGACCAAGGCCAGCACCGCGTCTAGCAAAGCGTTTGGTTTGTCCGCCTCGCTAAGGCGCATGGTGTCGTGATTGATCGGTGCCCACCAGCGGTCTGCCGGGCATTGCGGGGCGATGAGGAAGCACGGTTGTCCGAGTTGCTTGGCACTGTCGAGAATTGGATTGACCCCGTGCTTGAGTTGAGCGCTGTTATCATTGCCGCGCTCGCCCGCGCCGTGGAGGAACAACACCAGCGGATAGGTCTTGCCTGGTTCGATGGTTGCCGGCGCGCTCCAGCGGTATTTCACCACTGTGCCGTCTAGTGCGGTCCACTCCCGCGCCTCCGGTGGCGCACCCAGCGCCGAACAAACGCCCATGATCGAAGCCATCAGGATTTTTCGCATGGCGAAAGCCTAGCGACCGATGCCGCCATGGAAAGACAAATGAATGGGGCAGCACGCCTGAGCCGAAGGTTTAGGCTAATGGCGCAGCGAATCGGCGGTTTGGCGGTATTCAGGCTGCCTTGAAAACGCTTGCGGGCGGTGGGCATCGGTGACTTGATGAGCGCGATGCGGCACATGCTCCAGCTGATGGTTATGGCAATTCTCGCGACGAGTGCATCGCGGGCGGCGGTGGTGCACCCGAATGTGGTGTTGGTTCTAACGGATGATCGGGGGGATGGCGACCTGTCAGCTAGCGGCAACCCGCAACTGCGGACACCCAACCTCGACCGCCTGCGCGCCGACAGCACGGATTTTTCGCGCTTTCTGGCGGCCCCCGACGGGGCGGCGACGCGGGCGGAGTTGTTAGCCGGCAAGCACGAATTCCGCTGCGGCGTCAGCGCCGGCATGGCGGGACGCAACCTGATCCGACCGGATGTGCCGTTGCTGCCGGAAATTTTTCTAGCGGCAGGGTATCGCACGGCGCTTTTGGGCACGTGGGATTTGGGCGAAGCCGTGCCGTGCCGACCTGAGGATCGGGGCTTTCAAGATGTGTGCGTGCATGGCGGTGGTGGCATTGGTCAAACCCCGGACCGTTGGGGCAACAGTTATGTCGATCCCTGGCTGCGGCGCAACGCCGGGTGGGTGGCCACCAAGGGCTATTGCACGCAGGTGTTGGTCGATGAGGCCAAGCGCTGGCTCGCCGCGCGGGCGGCGGACCACCAGGCGTTTTTCCTGCACTTGGCTCTCAATGTGCCGCATGCGCCCTATGAGGCCCCGGCGGGGGGCGCACAGCGCGTGTCAGAGCGGACCGGACTCAAAGAACCGACCGCCTCGTTTTATGCCATGATCGAGGATCTCGACGCGAGGGTGGGGGACTTGCTCGCCGAGTTGGAGCGGCTGAAGCTTGCGTCTAACACCATCGTGGTCTTTCTCGGCACCAATGGCTCGGCCATCGGCGCGTGGAATGCCGGCATGCGCGGCCTCAAGGGCAGCCCGGACGAAGGTGGCGTGCGCGTGCCCGCCTGGATCCGCTGGCCGGAAAAAATCCCCGCCGGCCGGGTGGTAGACTCACTGGCGTCGCCGCTGGATTGGTTTCCAACGCTGGCGCAGCTTTGTGGCGTGGCGCTGCCCGGTGCTTGGGTGGGCGACGGTCTCGACCTCGCGGCTCCCTTGTTAGGTAAGGCGGAGTTTCCGCAAGACCGGATGTTGTTCACTCACGTCGGGGGCTGGTCTGGCGATGATTCGCCGGAGCGGCACCGCTTGTTAGGGTTTGCCGTGCGTGACAGTCGGTGGCGGTTGGGTGGCTTGGAATTGTTCGATATGGTGGCCGATCCGGGCCAGCGCAGCAATGTCTTCGAGCAACAACCCGCGGTGGCCGCGCGCCTGCTTGCCGCCTACGGCAGGTGGTGGAACGGCGTGAGCGAGATTGTTAGGGAGCCAGTGCGCTACCTCATCGGCGACGCCCGCCAAAAGGTGGTTTGCCTCACGGCTAACGATTGGTGGCCAAGCCGCGAGACGAACGGCGCGGCGTCAGCCGCAAGTGTGTCCAGTCAAGTTGCCATAAGGCGCGCGCTGGGAGCCCTGACCCGTGGCGAAGCGGTGGCAGAAACGGCCGGCCACTGGAAACTGAAAGCTGTTAGGGATGGCCACTATCAGATCAGGCTCGCACCGCTTCCCGGCGAGGCGGACGCTGCGGAACGCTCGCGAATCGGCCAACTCAAGGCGGGCAGCGTTCACATTCGCACCGGCAAGCGCGAGGTGCAGATGAACCTGCTCAAGGGCGCCAGCGCCGTGATGCTGAGCATGGACCTGCCGGCCGGCGATCTGGATGTGGAGGCATGGTTCACCGGGCAATTGCCGGATGGCCGCATCCTCGGGGCGTTTTTTGCCCAGATTGAACGGGTCGGCGACCGCAAGCGCCCGGAATTCGAGCTGGATTTGCATAAGATTCCCAAATAATAGCGGCAACTTTTTTACTGCGGTGAGGTTTACTGTGCGACTGCTTTCAATTTCCACCCCATATGTTCATGAAAAATCCCTGGATGCTTCCCGCCGCCGCACTCACCATTGGAGCCTTAGGTGGCTACTTCACCGGCACGACCACCAGCACCCCGACTGGTCCCCCCGGTGCAGCCGCCCCGCAAGAGACGGGCACGCCGCGGATGCGCTCGCAAAGCCGTGCGGAGGTTGGCGGCAGGGAGGGTAGGGAAGGTAGGGATCTCGCCAAACGCAGTGGCTCGCGCGCCCACAGCATTGATGAGATCTATCGCAGCCCGGGTCAAACCAATCGCATCCAGGCACTCATGGACTATTTTTCCGGACTGAGCCCGGCACAGCTTGAGGCCGAGGCGGCCAAGCTTGAAGACCTGCCGATGAACGAGCGGTTGATGGCCTCGTTTCTGCTGTTTGGTAAATGGGCGGAGACCGATCCCACGGCCGCCATGGCCTACACTGACAAGATGGGCTTCACCGGTAATTTTGTGCGTCCCACAGTGTTGCAAAGCTGGGCAAGCAAGGATCCGGCGGCTGCGGCCAAATACTATGCGGAAAACAGCCGCCAATTCGCCAGGATGGGCATGATGGGCGGCGGGCGCGGGCCGTTGGGCGGGGGCGGGGGCGGGGCCTCGGTGATTGCTTCCGAGTGGGCGCGCCAGGACTCGAGCGCGGCCTTCACCTGGGCCAGTTCCTTGAGCAGCAACGATAAGGGTGCGGCTATGACCTCGGTGATCGGTGAGATCGCCAGCACCGATCCCAGAAAGGCCGCCGGCATGGTCGCCAGCATGGATGCCGCAAGCCAAGGCAAAGCCTATGAGGACATCGCCCGCAAATGGGCAACGCAGAATTTCAGTGATGCGGAAGCATGGATTCACACCCTGCCCGCCGATCAGCAGGGTGCCGCCATGGCCTCCGCCATTGCCGGATTGTCCAAGGATAACCCGCAGCAGGCCGCCGCCAAAATCGCCGCCCTGCCCGCCGGTGATGATCGCAATTCCGCCGTCGCCACCCTAGCTCAAAATTGGTCGCGCCAAAACCCTGCGGATGCCGCCAACTGGATCATGAAACAGACCGATGAGGCAGCACAGACCAACGCCCTGCGCGAGGTCATTCCTAACTGGGTGAACCAGGATCCCAAGGCTGCGCTCGCCTTCGTCAACTCCCAACAAGCAGGTGCCGTGCGCGACCGGGCAGCAGCCACATACGTCATGAGCAATCGCAAGAGCGCCCCGGCCGACTTGATCCAAGTGGCCGAATCCATCACCGATGAACACAGCCGCAACCAGTCGCTGAGCGTCGGTGTCACGCGCTTGATGCAAGAAGATCCGGCCGCCGCCAAAACCTACGTCCAAAACTCCGATGCCTTCAGCGCCGATCAGAAACAACGCGTCGCGGATGGTCAACCGATCTGGGGTGGTGGTGGTCGCCGTGGTGGTGGCGGACACTGAGTGGGGTGACTAACAACCCAGCCCTTTCCTGGCGGCGTCCATGATCCGGCCGGCCTCCACGTCCGAGTAGCTTTGTTTTCCGTCAAACGCCCACACGGTTTCCGGCCACGCGGGATCGCCGGTTGAGCGGCCCACGATATGAATGTGCATCTGGCGGACTTGGTTGCCGATGCAGGCGACGTTGAGTTTCTCCGGCTGACAATGCTGCGATACGAAGGTGGAGACTTGGCGAATGGCCGCCATGACCTCGGCATAACGGCCGGGCTCGAGTTGATGCAAATCCTCGATCCCGTCATCCACCTCGGGAACTAACAGGAACCATGGAAACAGCGCATTGTTCTTCAGCAACAGCCGGCAACCGGCGATGCGGCCGATTTCAAATCCGCCCGCGGCAAGCCGGGGATGCAAGGAGAAGGTCATGCGCGAGGATAGGCACCAGTCGTGAGTTTTGTCACGGCCAAGGAGTAGTCCGCACAGTCCGCTGTGCGGCTCTTGGTGCCGAAGAAGGTGGCGGGCTGAGGCAGGGAAGAGTGTTCGGCGGGACGTCGCATTCCTAGGCAGGGACCGTTCTCCGAAAGGTCCCTTCTAAAGCCACAACTCACTTAAAATCAGCTACTTGTGGCGAATCTGACAGATTCGGGACAGATCCTCCACACGAAATTCCAC
>JBAXOF010000024.1:0-25195 GCA_037133375.1 Verrucomicrobiota bacterium
TTCCATGGCGGCGCAGAACGCCTCATAGAGCGGTTCGGATACGGCGGGTGCGGCGGCGCGGATGAATGAGGGCCGGTTGCCCTGCTTGGTTGATGCGTGCAGGGTGAACTGGCTCACCACGAGGACCGCGCCCCCAGCCTCGGCCACCGAAAGGTTCATTTTCCCTTCAGCGTCGGCAAAAATCCGCATCTTGGCCACCTTCGGTGCCAACCACGCCACATCGCCCGCCTCGTCGGCTGCCTCCACCCCTAGCAAAATCAGCAGGCCCGGACCCACTGCGGTTATCTGCCGCCCGGCCACACTCACCGACGCTTCAAGCACTCGTTGGATCACGGCTCGCATGGGCCCAGCCTCGAAGATTTTTTGGCGTTGTGCAAGTCTTGGAAATCAAGCGCTTAGCGACTTGTTCCCGCTTGTTCACAGGATATTCACCACGTGCCAAGATTGACGGTGGCCGGACTTCTCCGGCAATCTGCATTTGCGCATGGCCGACGACCCGAAATTTTCACCCGCTGCCCCACAATCGCCCTCACTCCAACAGGGGTCGTCCGCCGTGGACGATGTCACCCGCGCGTTGCCCCATGCCTTGGGGCCGGAGAAAAGCCTGTTGTCCTCGATGTTGCAGGACCCCCAGGAATACATCGGCGTGGCCATCGAGGAAAGACTCACCAAGGAGCATTTCTATCTGCCCTCTCATTCGACCTTGTTCGGGTTCCTCATCGAGTTGTTTGAAAGCGGCGCCGCGGTGGAGTTGGTGTCGTTGGTGCAGCGCCTGCTCGACCGCGGGTTGTTAGATAGGGTGGGCGGGCCGGCGGCCCTCACCGACTTATATACCTATGCGCCCAGCCCCGGCCATTTCCGCAGCCACTTGCAGCACGTCAAGGACAAGTTCGTGTTGCGCTCGATCATCCATAACTCCAACGAGGCGATCGCCCTGGCTTACGACGCACCGGATGAGGTGGCTGCATTGTTAGATACGGTCGAGGCACGGATTCTGGCAATCCGCGAAGGCGCGGAGACCATCAAGGCACCGACTCTCAAGCAGTCGGTCAACGATGTGATCGAGCAATTCCAGGCATTGCTGGCGGGTGAGAAGCGCTCGCAGGGGTTGTCCACGGGTTTTGAAGAACTCGACCGCATGAGCAATGGGCTCAAGCCGGGTGAAATGTTTGTCATCGCGGCGCGGCCCTCAATGGGCAAGACCTCGCTGATGATGAACATCGTCGAGCACGTGTGTTTTGATCTATCCAAACCGGCGATGGTCTTCTCCTGTGAAATGAGTGCCTTCCAACTGGTGCAGCGCCTGATTTTCTCCAAGGCGAAGTTCGCGATGAGCCAGCTCTCGCGAGGCTACACGCCGACCAAGCTGGATTTGCAGCGGATGCAGCGCGCGGCCTTGGAAACGGGAGCCGCCAAATTGTTCATTGATGACACGCCCGGTATCACCATCAATGAATTGCGCGCCAAGGCGCGCCGCAAGAAGCGTGACGAAAACATCCAGTTCATCGCCATCGATTACCTACAATTGATGAAATCACGCAGCAAACAGGCGGAAAACTCCCGCGAACGTGAAATCGCGGAAATCTCCGCAGGTATCAAGGGCTTGGCCAAAGAGTTGAACCTGCCCATTCTCATCCTCGCCCAGCTCAACCGCGGCCCCGAAAACCGCACCGGCAAAAGCCTTGGCGTGCCCCGCATGTCCGACCTGCGCGAGTCCGGCGCCATCGAGCAGGACGCCGATATGGTCGGCCTGTTGTATCGCACCGCCTACTATGCCGAAAACGAGGAGGAGAAGGAAGCGGAAGCCGGCAAGGCCGAACTCGTGCTCGCCAAAAACCGCAACGGCGAAACCGGCCACATCCCACTCACCTTCATCGCCGAATTGATGCGCTTTGAAAGCGGCCCGCCCGCCCACGACGACCGGGGCGGAAATTGATTCAGGGGGTGCCCGGTTCGCTTTATCGTTGTTCGTGTGCAGCCACATACTCCATGGCGGCATGCGCCAGCAAGCCTGAGCGTGATCCGCCTTGGCGGGCTGCAAAGGAATCGATCTGCACCAGAAGCCGCTCGGGCAGTGTGATATTGACCCTCTTCGCCTTGCCTGAGAGCTTTGATACGTCCACATCAACCAGGGCCCAGACTCCGCCCCGGAAGCGCTTGTTCGAGCGATAGTATTCGACGCTCCGTGGTGAGGGAACCGGTTCCCCGTCGATCATCAAGCCTTCGATGTGGCATTCGATCGCCTCTATGGCGTTCGAGAGCGCTTCATCAGTTGTGGTTCCGGCCGAAAAGCAACCGGGCATATCTGGAACTGTGACACCATAGTCGGAGTCGCTGTCCTTGTGAATGACAATTGGGAATCTCATGGTTTCAGGGCGGCCAAGGCCATCCAGCTTGGTGGAAGATGCTTCTCAACGTGCCGCGCGGGAAATCCTTCTTCGGGTGCGGCACTGTGACACGTCCACTTCGCTGGTGATGTTTGTATTGATGGTGTGACCCGCGGACATTCGCCAACTCCCAACCGTCTGCCTTGAGTTTGGAGATGATGCCACGACTGGTCACGGGTCTAAAATACACACGATACACACTTCGTCAAGCCAAGAATTTGATCTTCTCTCAGCGCACAGGGGACTCTGCGGACTACTTCACCTTGAAATTGCGGGAGGCGGAGAGGGCGAATTGGGACGGGTCATACATGGACTCGACCTTGGCGGGCGGGGCGGTGGTGTCGCCGGCGAGGGTGCAGCGGACCAGATAGGTGAGGGTGTAGGTGCCGCGATGGCCGACCTCATCGAGGAAGAAGACGGCGCGGTCGGAGCGCAGTTCGGTGTGGCTGACCGACCAGTTGTTTTCGGTGGTGGCCACGCCGAGGGCGGAGCTTTGGGATTTGAAGTTGCTGTTGACGGTTTCAAAGCTGGCGGAAAGCGGGTCTTCAATGACCAGATAGCGGGTGGCATCCTTGGGCAGGGTGACGCGCAGCGAGACGCGGATGAGGTCGCCGACCGCAGGTTCGGTTAGAATCTCTATGGTGCCATTGGCATTGACCCGCTCGTAGAAGCGGTCGATGGACAGGCCGTTGGTGGCGACGGGTTGGAGCGGGGCGATCTTCGGCTTGGCAGCGAGGCGCATGCGGACAAAGGTCTGGTTGCTGTTGGTGAGCGCGAGCTTGAGGCCTTGGCTGAGCGCAAAGGCGGCGGCGGCGGTTGGTTTGTTAGATCCGAGTTGGATCGCCTGGGTGGCATCCGGGGTTTCGAGGGTGAGGGTGGTGGGTTTGCCGGCATCCTTGTCGCGTCCGGCGTAGGACGAGATGGCCAGCAGGCTCCAGCCATTGACCCAGGTGTTGTGCCAGTGGCCGTAGGGGTTGCGGTCGTTGAGCAGGCGATCGAGCGTGGCGGTGGTGGTTTTGGATTTGAAATCCACAGCAGTCCAGGCGAGGAGCTTGAGCGCGTCATCGGTTGCGTAGGGCATCCACCCGTCCGGGGCGAGGCTGCAGGGTTTCTTGGAGTTGAGGATTTGTTTAGCCGTGGCGATGTCCTGTTTGGCACCGGTGTTGACGATGGCCAGCGCGAGCAGGCAGCGGGCAGTGGGTGAGAGGTCGGCGAGCCGTTGTTCCATCAGGTTGTGATAGGCCGGTTCCGGCTTGCCGGCGAGGGCCAGCACCCACATGGCGCGCGCGTGCTCCTCAAGATCCGACGAGGAAGTGACCTTGGACAGGCCGCGCAGCGAGGTTGATAGATAGGTGGTCATTTTCTCGATCGCGGAGGCGGGAACGTTGGCACCATTTTTGCTGGCCAGCAGCAGCCCGAGGCTGGCGTAGGCGTTGGCCCATTTGGCGGTCGCGGTGCCGCCGGTCCAATAGGTGAAGGAACCATCGGCGAGTTGCATGCTCAGGAGCCGGTTGGCACCGCTCTGGATGGCGGCCTTGACTTTTTCGCGAGGCATGTTAGAGAAGGCGGGGACGATCGCACGCAGCGGTTCCACGGTGAACCATGGCATCAAGGCGGAGGTGGTTTGCTCGACGCAGCCGTGGGGGTAGGCGAGGAGGTAATCGATGGCCCCCGCGGCATCGGTTAGAGGAGAGGTGGAGAACTCGAGGTTGAGATCGCCGGTGCCGTCTAGCAGGGTTGGGTTGAGGTTTTCGAGGAGGTTGCGGCTGGCGCCGGGTTTGTCGAACCGGGCGAACTGGTATTGGCGGAGCAGCGGCATCGGATAGAGAACCGGGTAGCGGGCTTCCACGGCATCCGCCAGGGTGCGGGTGAGTTCGGGTGTTAGGGATTTGCCGGTGAGGGAGACGGGGGTCGCCTGCCACGAGGAAACGGCCTCGCCGGTGTTGTCAAGGATGCTGGGGAAAACGACCGTGGCGGAGGCGCCGGCAGCCAGGGTGACCGTTTCGGTGGCGGGCGAGGTGGAGCGACAGACGGGGGTGCCGGTGGCGGCATGGGCGTTGTAGGTGATGGTCCAGGTGCCGGCGTATGGCGAAGCGTTTTGAACCAACACTTGCGGCCGGATCGAGTCTCCCTGATAGGCGAAGCGCGGGGTCTTGGGCTCGAGCATCAGCGGCTTGTTGACGAGGATGGCGGACTCGGCGTTGCCGAAACGCGCGGCTTGATGATGGGCGATGGCGATGATCCGATAGCGGGTGAGGGTGTCCGGCACCTTGAAGGTGTGGCTGAATTTGCCCGTGGCATCGGTGGTGATGGCGGGTGCCCAAGTGGCGCAGGGGTCGAAGTTCTTGCGCCTCAGGTCGGCAAGTTTGCCCCGATCATCGCCACCACCGATGAAGAATCCTTTGTTGAAGAAAGCCTGCAATTCCGGGTTTTCCGAGATGAACGTGGCAAACGATGTGCCGGTATTCACCGCCAGCAAACGCGGGGCATAAAAGAACGCCATCGGATCGGGCGTCTCATACCCCATGACCGCGAGGGTGCCTTCGTCCTCGGCATACAGCGTAATTTCCGCATTGGCCGCGGGGCTGCCGTCGGGCAGGTTGACTGATCCTGTTAGATTGACCTTGTCACCGGGGCGGAAAGTCGGCGGGGTGGCGGCGGCATCGGTGGCGCTGGCTTGGGTGGCGACGGTTGTGGAGCTCGAGGTGGCGGCCACGGTGACGGCGAGGCGGTCGCGGAGGTTGTCGACGAGCAATTCGCAATAGCCGAGGCGGAGTTGGGGTTCCTTGTGCTCGCGGGCGGACTCGCTGGCACCCTTGATGATGAGCACCGAGACACAGGCGTTGGGCGCGTCGTCTTGTGAGAGCGGGATTTCAAGCACCGGCTTGTCGGCCTTTAGTTCTGTTAGAAAAGACCGCAAAACTTTTTCACGTTCGACGGTGACCAGGGCGGTGCCCTCGATGGGCGAGAGCACCAGGATGCGGGCGGTATCGCCGGGGCGGTAGGACTTTTTCTCGGCCACCAGTTTCACGCGCAGGCCGTCCTCATAGAGCCATGGGAAATCCTTGGTGCCATAGACGTGGAAACTGGTGACGGTGGCAAAGGCGTGGCCCTCGCCATCGGTGCCGCGCAAGGTGAGGAAGTGCAGACCGGTATCACGCGGGGTGACATTGAAGGGTTGGCCCGTGCCGGCGGAAGCCGCAGCCTCGATTGTTAGGTCGGCGGTGGTCACGGTTTCCTCGCGCACGTCATTGCGGGTGGTGGTGGCTCCCTCATCGGTTTGGGATTTGACGGCGCTGTTGATTTGCCGGGTGAGGGTGGCCTTGACGGTAGCGGCGCTGGTTAACGGTTTGCCGTCCGGGCTGATGGCGACGACGCGCAGCGGCAGTTCTTCGCCGGCGCGCACCAAGGTGTCGATGCGCGAGATGCCGATATAGGTGGTGGCGGGATGGACGGTGGCGGTGGATCTGGCAGTTAGGGTCTGGTTGTTAGCATCGGTAATTTCCGAGGCGACGACCACTTCGCGGGCGGTGGGGAAGTCTGCTAGCGGCAGCGGGATGGAAACGGCGGTCTTGCCATCGGCGGTGAGCGTGGTTTCGCCTTGCTGTTGGGTGACTTCCACGCTGGAACTGCCCTCGCCCTCACCGTCGTTATTCCAGCGGCAGCCGAAGTAGTGATACCAATAGCGCCAATCCTCGCTGCGATGATTGCCGAACAGGAAATCGCGGAAGCGGTCCGGATAGGGATTGCTCTCGGTGATGCGCGAGTTGTATTTGACTTTGCCGGAGGCAACGGGTTGGCCCTGATAGTAATGGGCATCGAGCGTGGCCTCCACGCGGGTGGCGGCGGTGGCGGGCGGGGTGAGGGTTTGGGTGATCTCAAAGGCATTGCGCCGGAATTCCTCTACCTTGAGCGGGATTTCAAAGCTGGCATTGCTAGACAAGGCGTCCTTTTCGCCCCAGTCCTCGGTGGCTTTCGCTGCGGCAAGTTCATCCGGATATTCGAGCCGGATGAGGTGGGTGCCGGTCTGCCCGGCGGGCAGGGTGTAGGCTAGATCAAACGCGCCGGTGGCGGAGAGGGTCACCGGTTGGGTGAAGATTTCCTTTTCCGTGGGGTCGATGATGACAATGCGGGCCGGGGTTGGTTTGTTAGACTCAATAGCATTGCCGCGAAGGGTGCGGACGATGCCCTTGAGGCGCACGGTTTCGCCGGGGCGGTAAAGCGAGCGATCCGTGAACAGGAAGGCGCGGCGGGCAGCTTCCGGGCCCTTTTCCCATGAGTAGTGGACCGGAAAATGCCAGAGGCCGACTGTGACGAGCGAGGCGTCAAAGGCGGTGATGAAGCAGTCCTGGGCGAGTGAGGCGCGGAGGTGGCGGGCGGCTTTGTCGCGCGGGACGCTGACGAGGCCGGAGGCATCGGTGGCGTGATTTGTTAGAAGAGCGGCATCTTCGCCAAAGACCTCGATGCTGACGCCGGGCAGGGGTTTGCCGCTGGCGCAGGAGAAGGCGTAGATGAAGGCGTCCTTGGCAGTGGTTTTCCAGGCGAGGCCGATGTCGGTGAGTTGGACAATGGCTTGAGTGGTGCAATGGCCGCTTTTCTTAAGCCCCGGATGTAGGGAACCGGTCACGTCGACGAAGAGAACGGCGTTGGCAAGGTTCTTCGGCAGCACTTCATCCCAGAGCAGGGTGATTTCCTTGGCGGTATCAAGCGGATTACCGAGGGCGATGGTGCGATCAAAAAGGGAGGTGCCGGCGATCAGTGCGTAAGGCAGGGCCGCGGTCTTTTCAATGGTGGCGTAGTCCGGCCCGTCGCCGGAGTAGTTGCGATACCCCTGATAGGCGCGGATCGCGTCCAGACCGCTGAGTTGCTTGATGCGCACGTGAGCGCTGGCAAGATTGACGGTGCGCAGGCGGTAGCTGCGACTGCCGCTGGCAAGTTGGGCTTGGTCGTGACTTGGCAGGACCAGTTCGGGGTCAAGACGCTCGAAGATGAATTCCTTGGTCGCGGGCGCGATGAGCGGGTGGCCGACCTTTGAAGCAAACGCTGGCTTGATGGTTAGAGTGAACTTGTCGGTGGCGGCGAAGTTGCCGTGGAAATGGATTTCCTTGGCATCCACCTCGGCGCTGAGGTCTGCCGGGCGCGGTTCGAGGACCACACATTGTGTTAGGAAATCCGCAGGCAGCGGGTCGGGAATGGGTTGGGAGAAGCTGGCGATGATTTCGCGCGGGCTGTCTGCGGTGACGCGGGGGGCGATGGCTTCGCAGCGGAAGGGGGCGATGGTGCCGATTGGTAGCGACGAATCGGCCGCCGCGCGGGCGCTGGCGGATTTGTTAGGAAGGCCTTTGCGGAGGGTGAGGCACCATTCCACGCCCGGCGGGAGCGGGGTGAGCGGGGTGGCGATGAGGGCGTTGGTCACGGGTGCCTCCGGGGCTGGAGTGGGGGTGGTGGCCGGGTCGGTCGCAGGGGGGGGGTGGCCGCGAGCGGCCCACGGGCGGTAGTTAGAGGCGTTGGATCCGGCGCGGGCAATGGTGGCCTGGGTGAGTTTGGCGGCGGCTCTCAGGCCGTCCCTTGAGGTGAAGGCCACAAAGGGAGTGGCAGTGGCCGGATCAACATCATCATTGAAAACGACCAGCCAATCGGCAGTGGCGGGTGAGAAGTTTTGGGACCAACGGTCTTCGGTGCTGTGTGACTTGGCCTGAAACGGCTCGCTGGCGCAACTGGCAAAGACACCGGTCGGAATGGCCGAGGCGTCGAGATGGTGTTGGTTTTGGGCGATTGCAAACTGATAGGTAGTGCCCATCACGGGGGGCTGCTCCGGCACTAACTGGGCGATGTTCTGGGCTTTCCAGACCAATTTCCCAGGCAGCGGCGGGTTGACTTCAAGCCACGTGTTAGGCAGGACTTTCCCGAGGTCGGCGGGCGCGGTGACCGGCAGGTCGAAGACCACCTGGATCTCGCATTCCGGGGTGATCGATGGCGTGGAAACCATCAACCGCGGGGCGGCCGTGGAGCTGAGTGCGAGGGCCAAAGACGCAACAAGGGCAGTGTGGAGCGTTTTCATGATCAATCAGGCTTGTGCCTTATGAGGGCTGTAGTTACCGACATTTTCAGAAAAACGCAAGCCATAACTGGCACTGAAGCATCAGCTTCGGCAGGCGTTTGGCTGGCTCCAATATTGGATGAGGACGAAGCGTGCCACCGCGCCCTCTTGGTAGGCGCGTTGGTGACAACGCGGGGGATTGAGGTGAAGCGGGCTAAGACACCCACTGAGAAGAACTGATGCCACTGATTGATTTAGAATTTAGAATTTAGAATTTTCTTCGTAGGCGCGTTGGTGACAACGCGGGGGATGGAGGTGAAGCGGGCTAAGACACCCACTGAGAAGAACTGATGCCACTGAGGGCACTGATTGATTTTTGGGCAGGGCAGGAAGATTTCGATGAAATCATGCAATCTGCCACTCAGCAGGTTGGCACGCTGGGACTGGCGGCGAGACGCCACCACAGCCTGCCGCGGGACGCGGCAGCCACTGCAAGATCTGCACGCCTCCCCCCCCCGCGCTCCCGACTAACTACTAACCGAAATGCCGGGCCGCGCCAGTGGCTATCAGAAACTGGTTTGTCATGGCAATCCTCCACAATCAGCACTCCCGTTTCCTGTCATGCAGCAGGATGCTTGGGGCTCGTGGCGGGCAACGTGCGGGGCCGGCGGGGCCGGGTGAGCAGGGGGATGCCGAGGCCGAGCAGGGCCAGCAGGATGATGCCGCCATCACCGATGAGCCCGTAAAGCGTGAAGGATGGC
Organism: Verrucomicrobiota bacterium; assembly: GCA_037133375.1. Lineage (GTDB taxonomy): Bacteria > Verrucomicrobiota > Verrucomicrobiia > Verrucomicrobiales > Akkermansiaceae > Luteolibacter. Next base: position 9,189 of record JBAXOF010000024.1, read on the forward strand.
TTGAGTGGCACGTCCAACTCGGCCAGCAAGGAGCCGCGGGAGAAGTGGCTGCCTGTGGCATCGGCGAGCACCTGCCGGGCACCGGTATCCGGATGGGCGGTGGAACCGCAAGTGTTGACGGCGGCGCTGACGCCGGTGTTGGCGCAGCGCAGCATCGGCCGGCGCAGTTCGATGGCGCGGAAGCGGGCGTTGGCGAAATGTTGGGAAGCCGCTGTCGATTGCTTGAACCAGCCGTCGTTGGTGACATTGATGATGACTTGCGGGCCGGGCCGCACGAAGTGGCGGGTGAGACGCGGGACGCTGTCCTCAAAGCACACGCTGGGGATCACTCCGATATACGTGCCGGCGACCTTCACCGGCATGGGTTCGAACGAGTCGCCGGAAGTGAAGGAGCCGCCATACTCGACGCCGGCCTGTTGGGCATAGATATCTTTGAGGAATGGCAGTGAGTCCACATACGGAATGGTTTCCCCGAAAATAACCAGGTGATGTTTGCGGAAGGTCTGCAACTCATCGTCCGCAGACATGATCGCCAGCGAGTTATACATCCGGCCACCGGGGGTGGCAATCAACTGCTCGCCCGTGGGCTCGGCCTCCATCTCATTCACCCCGAAAATCAAACTGAACGGCCCGGCCGTGCGGACTTGAGCGATGGTGTCGAGGTTTTCCTGCCAAGTCCCCCAGCCGCCGTCGGCACTGCGCATAATGCGGCCCTGCAAGGCGCTTTCCGGCCAGATCACCCAGTCCGGCCAGCGCGGTGCGGGCGGAGCGGACTTTTCAGCTGTGGCTGGCGTGTTAGATTCGGTGGCATTAGCGAGCTTCGCGAGCGCGCTGAGCGTTTCATCCTCGTAGGCGCGATGGATGGTGAGGTCGTCCCAGAGCATGCGGGCGGCATCTTGCGGAATGTTGAGTTGCACCAGCAACGCCTTGAGGCGCACGGTTTTGCGCAGGCCTTCCGCATGGATCCGCGCGAGGCCATAACACGGCAGCAACCCCATGAGCAAGGCGGCGACGCTCAGATCCCAACGCGGGCGGCGCTTGCCATCACTGCGGCTCAGCCACATGCGTCGGCCGACCAGCACCAGCACGGATTGGAAAAACACCAAGGCCAGCGATAGACCGGTCACGCCTAACAGATCCGCCGCCTGCGCCAGCACCAAGGTGTCATGAAACGCCACTCCCAGCCCGTTCCAGCCAAAGCCCGTGAACAGCCAACTGCGCAACCACTCGGTCCCCGCCCATACCGCACCGTGACAAAAGGCGGTCCGCAAGCTCAGGCGGGCGGCGCTCGGCGTGGGGGACACCACTGGCGCGGGCACCACCCCATGCGTCCCATGCGGGGCATGAGTCCCATGATGGGCAGGGGCTTTGCCGTTAGGCGCGCGTTTGTGCCAAGGGTTGCCCAAAGTGGCGGCAAAGGCCCCGAACAAGCCCCAGAAGAGCCCCAGATAGAGCGGTAGCAACACCGCCGCCAAGGGCGAGACGACCGCCATCCAGGAAAATTGGATGCTGCTGCTCACGCTGCCGGCCAGCCATGCCAGCCCGAAGCCATGCCAACCCCGGCGCTGGCCATCCAGCGACCACAGGCATGGGAGCAGCGGAACCAGTGCCACCCACGCCAATCCCACGGCATGGAACGGGGGGAACAGCCCGGCCACTAACAAGCCGCTGCTGATTGCTCCGGCCAATCGAATCCATCCTGCACGCTGCCACATGCACGCAGCATTGCCGGATGCGGCGCTCAGGTCCACTGCAAATTGGCCGGCCGGGCTTTCCAAGGAGCGGCGATCTCCGAATCGCCGTTGCCCATGTTGAGTCAATGAGTGGAGGAAAGCCGTTGCCATTCGCATCTCATGGACCAGGGCGATTCGGAGATCGCCCCTCCTTGGGTAGAGGGCGATTCGGAGATCGCCCCTCCTTGATTTTCTCATGCCCCCGACCAGCTCCGGCCTTGGCAAACTGGCTGGATGTGCCAGACTCATCGTGCATGGCCGCTATCATCCCACCCGAGGTCTTGCTCAATGCCTACGCGCAAGGGGTGTTCCCAATGGCGGAGGCGGGCGAGCTTTCTTGGTATCGCCCGCAACGGCGCGGTTTGATTCCGCTCGATGCGCGGTTTCACATTCCGCATGGCTTGCGCCGCGCGCTCCGGCGCCGACCGTTCGAGTTGCGCTGGAACACGGCCTTTCGGGAGGTTATGCGCGGTTGCGCGGACCGCGAGTCCACCTGGATTGATGAGGTGATACTCGAGAGTTATGCCTTGCTCCATCAACTTGGCTGCGCCCATTCCGTGGAATGTTGGGATCAGGACGGCTTGCAGGGCGGTCTCTATGGGGTGACCTTGGGCGGGGTCTTTTTTGGTGAAAGCATGTTTTCCCGCAAAACCGACGCCTCCAAAATCGCTCTCGTCGAGTTGGTGACCCGCCTGCGCCAAAGTGGGGTTGTATTGTTAGATACGCAGTGGATGACCGACCATTTGCGGCAATTTGGCGGCTACGAATTGCCGCGCAGGCAATACGAGCGGGCCCTGGCTGCGGCGCTTGAGCATGATATTACTCCTGCGATGCGCGGATTCTGCGATATTCCGTGCGTTTTTACGTTTTCTCATGAGCAGGGTTGACGTCTGGCAAATTGTCCGTAGCATTCCGCCGCGCGGACGGAAGTGCTGCCCAGCGCACCCCCCTAACGTATCCCCCCCCAACACACAGCTATGACCACCATTGCCATCAACGGATTCGGCCGCATCGGACGCCTTGTCTTCCGTGCCCTCGTCGAACAAGGCCACCTCGGAACTAACTTCAATGTCGTTGCCGTCGGTGACATCGTTCCCGCCGACAACCTCGCCTATCTTCTCAAATACGACTCCACCCAAGGTCGCTTCGCCGGCACGGTTTCGTCCAAGAAATCCTCCCCGGAGCTCGAAGAAGATGACGTGCTCGTCGTCAATGGCATGGAGATCAAGGTGGTGAGTGCCAAGAGTCCTGCCGATCTGCCATGGAAGGCGCTGGGCGTGGAAGTTGTCATTGAATCCACCGGGTTGTTCACCGATGCGGAAAAGGCCAAGGGCCATCTCACCGCCGGTGCCAAGAAAGTCATCATCTCCGCCCCGGCCAAGGGCGAGGACGTCACCATCGTCCAAGGCGTGAACGATGAAACCTACGACGCCGCCAAGCACCACATCATTTCCAACGCAAGCTGCACCACCAACTGCCTGGCTCCGGTGGTTCACGTGCTGCTCAAGGAAGGTTTCGGCATCGCCGAGGGTCTCATGACCACCGTCCACTCATATACCGCCACGCAGAAAACCGTGGATGGTCCGTCCAAGAAGGATTGGAAGGGTGGCCGCACCGCCGCGCTCAACATCATCCCCTCGACCACCGGCGCCGCCAAGGCCGTTGCGCTCGTCTGCCCGGAAGTTAAAGGCAAGCTCACCGGCATGGCCTTCCGCGTGCCAACACCGACCGTCTCCGTGGTGGACCTCACCGTTAAGACCGTGAAGCCCACCACTCTAGCCGAAATCAAGGCCGCGATGAAGAGAGCCTCCGAAACCTACCTCAAGGGTATCCTCGAATACACTGAAGACGAAGTGGTTTCTTCCGACTTCATCCACGCCAAGGCTTCTTCCATCTTTGACGGCGGCTCCTCGATCGAGTTGAACTCCACCTTCTTCAAGCTCATCAGCTGGTATGACAACGAGTGGGGTTACTCCAACCGTGTTATCGACCTCCTCTCGGATGTCGTTAAGAAAGGTATCTAACGTTTTTGTCAGTTTTTTTGTTGTGGTTTCACTTAAACGGCGGTCCGCAAGGGCCGCCGTTTTTGGCGCATGGCGCGCTGGGGTGGGGGGGGGTAGCCGTCCCGCGCTGTCATCAGCGCGCCTACGAAAAGTGCTGCCGCACTCGTAGGCGCATTCGTGAGAATGCGTCTTGAAAAGCGCCAATTTCCAGCCGATGCTGCCGCCCATGTCCGCACGCGCTGCCGCCCTTGTTCTTGCCCGCCGCCTGGCCGCAGCCGGGCATCAGGCGTTGTTTGCCGGCGGTTGCGTGCGGGATAAATTGTTAGGCATCGAACCCAAAGACTACGACATTGCCACCTCTGCCCGGCCGACGGAGGTCATCAAGCTTTTTCCCGGTGCCAACGAAGTCGGTGCGCACTTCGGCGTCGTCATTGCCAAGCACGCTGGCCAGCATGTGGAGATTGCCACTTTTCGCACCGATGGCAGCTACAAGGACGGTCGCCACCCGGAAGCAGTCACCTATTCCACGCCCGAGCACGACGCCCGCCGTCGCGACTTCACCATCAACGGTCTCTTCGAGCACCCTGAAACCGGGGAGGTCATCGATTATGTGGGCGGTCTCGCCGATTTGCGCGAGGGTATTCTGCGCGCCATCGGCGAACCCGCTGCCCGCTTCCGCGAGGACGCCCTGCGCCTGCTCCGTGCCGTGCGCTTCAGCACCACCCTTGGCTTTCCCATCGATCCTAACACTCTCGCCGCCCTCACGGATTGCGCCGATTTGTTAGCCAGGATCTCCCCTGAACGCATCCGTGATGAATTTTCCAAAATTCTGACATCGTCGCGGCGGGCCTGCGGCCTGCAATTGCTGGTGGATTCCGGGCTCATCCGCCACATCGTGCCGGAGGTGCTGGCAATGATCGGCTGCGAGCAACCTCCGGAATGGCATCCCGAAGGTGATGTGTTCATCCACACCCGCATCATGCTCGGGATGCTCGCGCCCGATGCGCCGCTCGAACTTTGCCTCGCCGTGCTTCTTCACGACATCGCCAAGCCCCCCACCCAATTTTTCGATCAAGACGCCGGACGCATCCGCTTCAACGGTCACGACGCGCTAGGCGCGATCATGGCCGAAAAGATCCTGCGCCGCCTGCGCTACTCTAACGATACAATCGCCGCCGTGGTGCCAATGGTCGCCCGCCACATGCAATTCATGGCGGTGCAGAAAATGCGCACGGCCAAGGTCAAGCGCTTCATGGCCGAGCCGACATTCCAGATGGAAATGGAACTGCACCGGGTTGATTGCGCCTCATCCAACGGCTTCACCGATAACTATGAATTTCTCCAAGCCAAGGCCGTCGAATTCGCCGCTGAGCCGTTGATTCCGCCGCCGTTGGTCAGCGGCCGCGACCTCATCCAGCGCGGTCTCACGCCTGGCCCTGCCTTCAAGGACCTCCTCGATGCCATCCAAACCGAGCAACTCGAAGGCCGCCTCGCTGAGCGCGACAGCGCGCTCGCCTACCTCGAACAACTCCTGGCAGAGAGACAGAAGACTTGAGGACAGAGGACGGAAGACAGAGGACAGAGGACAGAAGACAGAAGACAGAAGACAAGAGCCGCGCCGTCTCACACGCGGTGGCGTCACTTGGCAGGTGCCAGCGGGACCTCGCAGAACGTGAGAGCGGCGAGGCCATTGGCGCCGATTATCAGGTCATTTTGGTTCCACGAGGATTCCTTCAGATAGGTGATGCCTTGTGCGGTGGAAGGAGCCTTCAACTTGAGGGTGACCAGGTTGCCGCTGACGCTGCCTGAGACCACCTGCCCATTCTGCCCGTCCAGATAGATTTGGCGGGTTAGGGATTCCATCCAGATGACCGGTTGGTCGAACTCGAGGGCAATCGCGTCTTTGGCTGCGCTGGTGTAAGCTGCCTGTTTGAGATTGGGTGGCGTGATGGATTCGGAAAAAGTCTTGCCGTAGGTGTCGCGCTCGATGAGCGGTTGGATCAGGCGTGCGAATTCCGCCCAACCGACCAACGGGAAATGGCAACCGCCGGGTGGTTTGATGCCCAGGGTGGACATGACGCTGAGGTTGGAATAGAGCCGTGGCAGGCTGCGTTGGACCTCGCGGATAACGACACTTGCCAAGTGTCGTGCTTAGGCGGGAATGAAACCTTGTTGGTCAAGTGACCTGACCTTGGTGGCGGCGAGCAGCGGAATGGTTAGATTGCGAACGGCGTCCGCGGGGTGAAGCGGGTGGAGCTGGATTTGTTTGACGATAGCGGAGCCGACGATGACGCCATCGGCCACGGCGGCGACCATGGCTGCCTGCTCCGGCGTGGTGATGCCAAAGCCCACACACACCGGAACATCGGTGTGAGCTTTGATTGAGGCGACCAAGGCGGCGATGTTGGCCGACGGCGCGTCGTGCGCGCCGGTAACGCCGCTGCGGGAGAGCGCATAGATGAAACCCTCGGCGGATTGTGCCAAGAGTTTGACGCGGGCGGCAGGCGTGCTGGGGGCAATGAGGCGGATGTGTTTGAGACCGGCACCCAGGGCCAGTTCCGGGTTGAGGGCGGCCTCATCGGGCGGTAGGTCGAGCAGCAGGATGCCATCGGCACCGGCGGCAGCGGCATCGCGGTGGAAGGCCTCAAACCCGTAGGTGAAGATGGGATTCAGATAGGTGAAAAGAACAATCGGGGTTTGGTGGGTTGTGCGGAACTCGCGAATTAGCTCAAGCGCGCGCACGGTGGTCATGCCTGCCAGCAGCGCGCGTTCCGCCGCGAGTTGATTGACAATGCCATCGGCCAGCGGATCGGAAAACGGCAGGCCCAGTTCGATGATATCCGCCCCGCAATCGGCAAGCGCCCGGATCACCTCAAGCGAGCGCGCAAAATCCGGATCGCCGGCGGCGACATAGGCGACAAAAGCTTTTTGCTGGGCCTCGCGGAGGCGGGCGAAGGTGGTGTCGATGCGGTTGGGCATGGGGGGAGGTCAGAGGACAGAGGACAGAGGACAGAGGACAGAGGACTTGGAACAACGCCTCTCTAACCAATTTCACATGGCGGCTTTGGCGAGGGCCTCGCAAGATTTGATATCGAGCTTGCCGGAGGCGAGGACGGGGATTTCAGGCACGTAGAGGATTTGTTTGGGGCACCACAGGGAGGCGAGTCCGTCATCGAGGAGTTTGTAGCGCAGATCGATGCATTCCTGTTCGAGAGCCGGTCCGGCGATGGTGGATAACAAGAGGATGGCCTCCCCCTTTTGTGGGTCGGGAACACCGATGACCGCGATCTTGCGCTCGGCTTCGGAATCGAGGCCCAGGACTTTGTTGATAGAGGCTTCCACGGTTTCGTGCGGGACCATTTCCCCGGCAATCTTGGAGAAACGCGAGATGCGCCCCTCGATGAAGAGGAAGCCGTCGTCATCAATGCGCCCGACGTCCCCGGTCCGGAACCATCCGTCTGTTAGGACTTTCGCGGATTGTTTGGCATTACCGAGGTAGCCGGTGAAGACATTGGCCCCCTTGAACCAGATGATGCCCTGGTGATCGAGAGGAACCACCTGGTCAGTGACCGGATCGGTGAGACGGATGGCGATGCCCGGCAGCAATTGGCCGACCGAGCCCTCGCGCGACGACGGGATGGCGACGGCCTCATGTTCGGGCTCGAAGTCCGGGAGGTTGAAGCTGATGGCCGGGGCTGTTTCAGTTAGGCCATAACCTTCCAGCGGGCGGATCTTGAATTTTTCCTGGAAGGCATCGGCGAGGGATCGCGGGAGTTTTTCCGCGCCGGTGACGGCGAGCTTGAGCGATGCGAGTTGGGTGGGCTCGACGCGTTTCATGTAACCGCGCAGGAATGTTGGAGTGGCCAGCAGGATATTGATTTGGTGAAAGGCGATGAGTTCCGCGTGGCGTTTGGTATCCAGCGGGTTGGGATAGGTGATGAGGTTGATGCCTTCGAGGACAGGGAACCAGAGGGTCACGGTGGACCCAAACGAGTGGAACAGAGGCAGCGGGCCGAGGATGGATGAGCCAAAGGGGACCTCGACACGGGTGCTGAATTGGCAGACATTGGCCAGGATGTTGCGGTGGCTCAGGACCACTCCTTTGGGTTCCCCGGACGAGCCGGAGGTGAAGAGCAAGGTGGCCTCGTCATCGCCTTTCCGGCGGTTAAGTCCTAACAAAGCACCAAGCAATTTTGTCGGAAGCAGTGTGGAGAGGATGGTCCATTGGATGATCTTTTTTCTGAGGGCCGGCAATTCGCGCTCGATCAACAGCAGATCCCGGTTAGGCGGCCATGGAAACGAGGAGACCTTGCGCACAAAGGGATCAGCGGTGATGAAGCGATCCACGTCCGCTTGGCGGATGATCGACTTGATCGCCTCGTGGCCTGCGGTGTAGTTGATGTTGACGGGGGTTTTTCCGGCAAACAGGACCGCGAGATTGGCGATGAGGCCGGCCTTGCCGGGCGGCAGCACGATGGCGACGCGGGACTTGTCGGTTTCCTGTTTGAGGGTTTTGGACAAGGCGATGGCGGCGGGCAGAAGGCGGTCGAAGGCAAGTTCGGAATCATCCGCGCCATCGATGATTTTGTTAGTTGAGCCGTGGCGTTTGAGTCCCTCCAGCAATGCCATGGCCAGAGAGCCCTTGAACAAGGCTCTGGAGGCGTAGGCTTCTTCGGCGGCCTCATAGAGGTTTTGTTGGAACGCGGCCACGCTGGCCTGTTCCGCCGGAATGGGCATGCCAATGGCGATGACGGCCTGGGGCAGCGCCGCGGCGCGCTCGATGCTCAGGCAGGAACTCTGCGGAGTATCAATGGCGATGGGCAGAATGGGCAAGCCGAACGCGCACATCACCTTGAGGTGGGACGACGGGATGTGACAGGCTGCCCCGTTGCGAACCGTGGCCCGGCCGGGGACGTAGATGATGACGCCGCCGGCGGCGAGGTGAGGTCTGAGTTGGTTGCCGACAAGGGCGGGCGCGGCATCCGCACAAGAAAACGCGGCACCCGAGCTGGCTTGGCCGAAAACGCCGCGGATGCTGGAGTCGTAATGGGCATGCTCCTCGATGAGCCAAGTGATTGGGCGCCCGTCGAACAACTTTTGGAGCTGCAGCAGCAGCGCAAAGTCAAGACGTCCCGGGATGACCAGCACTCCGGATTGCGGTAGGCGTTCCCGATGCAGGATGGGGATGGATGGGAAAGACATAGGAAAAATGGGTAAAGGGGCGCAGCCGTCTACGACCACGTGCCACAGGTATTGACGCGGATTTTTGCCAGAGAGGCACGGATAATTTCCAAAAACACGTTAAAATTTCCCGAACTCGATAAACGCCCTGGCTTCCCGGCGGCGCAATCTCGCCCCGCCGGGCAGATTCAGTGCGGGTGGTGCGGCTGGATCCAACAGGCGCATGCCGCGCTCCAACAAGGCCCGACTGACCTCCCCAACCCCATGATTTTTCAAATACCGCAGCATGGCAGCACGCTGCAAGGGCGGCGGGAGTTTGCGCAACGCTGGCAGATGCAAGCGTCCCTGGGGATCGACGGTCTGCGCCTGCTCCACGGCCCAAGCGAGAATTTCGCCGGCTTCCGCGTCGGCGACGGCCGCCCGCAGCAACATCGCCGCGGCATCGCGGCCGGCAATTTCGGACAGCAGCGGCAGGGCCTCATGGCGCAGGCGGTTCCGCGTGGCCACGGCCTCGCCATTGCTGGCGTCTTCCCGCCAACGCAGGCGGTTTGCTGTTAGCCAGGCCCGCAACTCCGCACGCCGCAGGCCTAACAACGGGCGGGAAATCTGCAAAGCCACCCCTGCCTCGGTGACGATCCGCTGCTCGGTGTGCATGCCCTTGAGTCCGTGTGACCCGCGCAACAGATTCCAGAGCAAGGTTTCCGCCTGATCGTCAGCGTGATGGGCCAGGATGACCCGGTGGCAGCGGTGTTGTTTGGCACACGCCGCGAAAAATTCGTGACGCGCCCAGCGGGCGGCGGTTTCCAGCGATTCGCCCCGGTCGCGGGCCAGTTGGGCCACGTCCAGTCGCTGGATTTCAACTGGCAAGTCCAGGGTTGCCGCAAGTTTTTGCACAAAGCGCCCGTCTTCGGTGGAAGCGCGCCCGCGCAGGCGGTGGTCGAGATGGCACACCACCAAGTGGCGCCAACCGGCCCGCACCAATAAATGGAGCAGGGCGACGGAATCCGCGCCGCCGGACACGCCCACCAGCCAGCGGCGGCGCGGTGAGGCAGTTGCCAACCAAGGAATCGTCAAAGCCATAGCCACACCGCGACGCTGCCTGATTCAGCGTTTGCCGACAATCCCTCATTTGCTAAAACTTCGGGCTTGGCAGACTCGTCACAGCAGGCATGCTAGTGGCCATGCACACTGCTCCCTTTCTCAAGGATCTCTTCGACCTCTCCGGCCAGACCGCCGTCGTCATCGGCGGCACCGGCGAACTCTGCGGCACCATGGCCGTGGGCCTTGCCCGGGCGGGTGCCGAAGTGGTGCTCGGCGGCCGCATCCCGGAAAAAGCCGAGAAACGCTTAACCGAAATCATTGCCCACGGCGGCAAGGGGTATTTCGTGCCGGTGGATGTCACCTCGCGTGAGTCATTGGAAAACCTGCTCGACACGGTGCTGGGTCGGTCCGGCCAAGTGGACATTCTCATCAATGGTGCGGGCATCAACTCTGCCACGCCCTTTCTGGATGTGACGGAAGAAGAGTTTCAGCGCATCATTGACACCAACCTCTCGGCGGTGTTCCGCGCGTGCCAGGTATTCGGCGAGTATTTTGTGGATGCCAGCCACGCGGCATCCATCATCAATCTGGGATCCATCTCGGGCCTCACACCGCTCTCACGCATTTTCACTTACTCCGCCTCCAAGGCGGCGGTGCACAATCTCACCCGCAATCTGGCCCGCGAGTGGGCGGACAAGGATATCCGGGTCAACACCTTGGTGCCCGGCTTTTTCCCCGCTGAACAAAACCGCAAGGTGCTAGATGAATCCCGCGTGCTGGACATTCTGCGCCAGACCCCGGCCTCGCGCTTCGGCAACGCTGAAGAACTCATCGGTGCCACCTTGCTGCTCGCCTCCAGCAAGGCCGGCTCCTTCATCACGGGTATCGAGTTGGTCGTTGACGGCGGCTTCCACGCCATGACTCTCTGAGCCAGCCTGCGGCAAAATCCGCGATGGCTACAGCGTCCCTCTGCCCGATGATGGTTCTTTTTCTTCTAACGCTTGCACCTGCGCCGTTGTCAGTGTATTGGCAGCCTTCCCGCAGGCACCTCCGCCGAACCCCGTCTCTCACATGATCAAGTGGATCCTCCAAAAAATCGTTGGCAGCAAAAACCAACGCGAATTGCGCCGCATTCGACCGACGGTCGTGCGCGTCAATGAAATCGAAGGCTCGGTGCAACACGAGCCGGAGGAGAAATTGCGCGAAAGGACGCTGCAATGGCAGGCCTATCTGGCCCGCTACCATGTGCTGGAGGCACCGGCAAAGCCGCTCATTGAACGCATGAGTGAGGACGAATTGGTGGCCGCTGCGGCCAATCTGGAACAACGTTTGGCCGTATTGCGCGACGAGTATCCAGTCCTCCCGGGCAAAGTCGAGCCCACCCCTGAATCGATTGAAGCGGCCAAGGTGGCGTTTCACGACATCGAGCCGGATTTCCGTCTCTCGCGCATCAAGTATCTCGAGCAAATCCTGCCGGAAGCCTATGCCGTGGTTAAAAATGCCGCGCGCCGCCTGTGTGGCACGACCCTGAGTGTGAGCGACCAACCCTTGTTGTGGGAGATGGTGCACTTCGATGTGCAACTTGTCGGGGGCGTCGCCCTGCATCGCGGGATGATCGCGGAAATGCAGACCGGGGAAGGTAAAACCCTGGTCGCCACCCTGCCGGTTTACCTTAATGCGCTGACCGGCCTGGGCGTCCACGTCGTGACCGTCAACGATTATCTGGCCCGCCGCGACTCGGAATGGATGGGTGCCTTGTTCCGCTTCCTTGGTCTAACCGTCGGTTGTATCCAAAACCAAATGCCACCGTGGGAACGCCGCGCCGAGTATGCCTGCGACGTCACCTACGGCACCAACGCCGAGTTCGGCTTCGACTATCTGCGCGACAATGGCATGGCCTCCACTAAAGACGAACAAGTCCAGCGCGGCCACTACTTCGCGATCATCGACGAAGTGGACTCCATTCTGATAGATGAAGCGCGCACGCCGCTCATCATTTCAGGGCCCTCGGCCCAATCATCGCATCAGTTTGACAAATACAAGCCGCTGGTCGAGCAACTCGTCAAACGCCAGACCCAACTCTGCAACGATCTGGCAGCGGACGCGAAAAACCTGCTGGATGCGAGCGACAAGGATGAGGCCGGGCGGGTGCTCTTCAAGCTCAAGCTCGGACAACCGCGCAACCGCCAACTCCTGCGCATGATGGAGGAGCCGGAGTTGCGCCGCCTCATCGAAAAGGCCGAGCTGTCCTTCCATCAGGACGCCCAGAAAAAGGAACTCTTCGCCCTCAAGGAAGAACTCTTCTTTGTCATCGATGAGAAAGGCCACGACTCCGACCTGATGGAAATGGGCCGCGAGTTTCTCTCCCCTGGCGATCCGGAATCCTTCACTCTCCCCGATCTTGGCACCCTGTTTGCGGACATCGAAACCAACCGCGATCTAACCAGCGAAGAGCGCCTCGCCGCCAAGGACGCCCAACAAATCCGCATGGACGCCCAGGCTGAGAAAATCCATAACATCTCACAATTGCTCAAAGCTTACTGCGTTTACGAAAAGGACGTCCAATACGTGGTCAAGGAAGGCAAGGTCATCATCGTCGATGAAAACACCGGCCGCGAAATGCCCGGCCGCCGTTGGTCGGATGGCCTCCATCAGGCGGTCGAAGCCAAGGAAGGGGTCGAAATCGAGGCGGAAACCCAGACGTTCGCCACCATCACCATTCAAAACTATTTCCGGCTTTACGAAAAGCTCGCCGGCATGACGGGCACGGCGGAAACCGAGGCGGCCGAGTTTCACGACATCTATCACCTCGACGTGTTGCCCATCCCTCCCAACCAGCCTAACCAGCGGGTGGATGAAAACGACCAGGTCTTTAAAACCCGGCGGGAGAAATTCAACGCCGTGGTGCTCAAGATTGAAGAGGCCCACGCCAAAAGCCAACCGGTCCTGTGCGGCACCGCCTCCGTCGAGTCGTCCGAGACGCTCTCGCGCATGCTCAAACGGGCGAAAATTCCCCACTCGGTGCTTAACGCTAAGTTCCACCAACAGGAGGCCGAAATTGTCGCCCGCGCCGGCCAACCCGGTGCCGTCACCGTGTCCACTAACATGGCTGGCCGCGGCACGGATATCAAACTCGGGCCCGGCGTGCCAGCAGCCGGCGGACTCTTTGTCATCGGCACGGAGCGTCATGAATCGCGGCGCATCGACCGCCAGTTGCGCGGTCGCTGTGCCCGCCAGGGTGACCCGGGCCGCTCGCAGGCGTTTATTTCCTTCGAGGACGATCTGATGCGCAACTTTGCCGCCGCCGACCGCATGACCGCGATGATGGAGCGCTTCGGCATGAAGGAGGGCGAGGCCCTCGAGCACTCGTGGCTTAACAAGTCGGTGGAGACCGCGCAAAAGCGCGTCGAGCAGCGCAACTACGTCTGGCGCAAACGCGTGCTCGACTTTGACGATGTGATGAACAAGCAGCGCGAGGTGGTTTACGGCTACCGCAATGAGGTTCTAACAACCGAGACGCCGCGCGATCTGGTCATTGAAATCATTGAGGAAACCATCCCCGCCAAAGTTGAAAGCTTTCTGGCGGATCACGATGGAGCCCTCACCGACTCCAAGGAACTCATCCAATGGGTTAATGCCACCCTGCCTATCCGCATCACCCCGGAGGAACTCAACAAGGAAAGCCATGGCCCGGGGCAGATTGCGCCGATTCTCGTGGCCAAGGTCAAGGAAACCTACGAGCACCGCGTGGCCAACCTGCCGCTAGAGGTGTTAGACCAGGAGGAGCGCCGCATGGTGCTTGTCGCCATCGACAAGCAATGGCAGGCCCATCTCTACAACATGGACGCGCTGCGCGAAGGCGTGGGTCTGCGTGCCCAGGGCCAGAAGGATCCGCTCATTGAGTATAAGAACGAGGCCTACGAGCTGTTTGTCACCCTGATGGACAGCATCAAGCAGGAGGCGCTGCAAAACCTCTTCCGCTCCGCGTCGAATTTGGAAACCTTCCTGCGCCAGCTTCACAGCCGCCCCCAACAACTCCAAGGCGGCACGGAAAGCCTCAGCCAGGATAATCTCGCCAGTTCCGGCGGTTCCTCCGCCATGCCATCCCCGGAAGGCAGCGTGCTCAAGCTTAACCTGCCCAAACGCAAGCCCAGCTTCTCTATCGAAACCACCGGTCGCAACGCCCCCTGCCCGTGCGGTTCAGGCAAGAAATACAAGCAGTGCTGCGGCAAGGAAGCGTGATGGTCTAACCAAACGTCAGGGGCCTTTCAGCTTGCTGAAAAATCAGTGCCCCCAGTGGTTGGTCTAACCGAAGATAGAGGTTGAATGCCGGTTTGTGGGGTTATTTCACCACCTCGGGCGAGACGGTGAACGGGTCCCACGGGGTGAAGCCGCGGGCCCGCAGCAACGGCAGGTGGACTTTTAAGTTGGTCTCAAAAGCAGCGTAGTCCTTGCGTGCTGCCGGGGTCCAGGCGGCCTCGGCCAGGGCGACGAGCCGCGGCCATGTTAGAAAATCGCGGCGTTGTTGGGTGACGGTGGTTTCGGTCCACAGGTTTGCCTGGATGCCGCGCACCTGGGGAGCATCGCCGGGCCGCAGTTCCTTGAGCGAGTCCGGGAAAGCGTAAACATCGGCCAGCGGGTTGAAGCCGTTGGCGCGGCGGCCGTTTTGATGCGAGTCATGTTGGACGAAGTCGAAGTAGCACGGTCGTTGCGGGCAGAGCACGATCTGATAGCTGTCGTCGAGGGCGCGGCGCAGGACCTGGGGCTGATCATGGCGCCACCAGAAGACGAGGGTTTGGGCACGTGGCAGACCGCGGGCGGCGACCTCGTCCCAGCCGCCGGTGGTGAAGCCTAGCATGTTGATATAGGCGGCCATGCGGCGGTTGAACCAGGTCTCGATTGCGTTGAGATCCTTGAGGTTTTCGCGCTGCATGAGGGATTTCACGTCAGGCAGGTCGGTCCAGTGTTGCCAGCCGAAGTTCACCTCGTCGCCACCGAAATGGATCACCCCGGCGTCGGGGAAGAGCATGGCGATTTCCGTTAGGATAGAGTCGAGAAAGGCGAGGGTTTCCGGCTTGGCGGGGTTGAAGGTGAAATTCGGCCATTTGCCGGCACTGGCATCCGCGATGAAGCCGCCGCCGCTGTGTTCCGGATAAGACAGCCCGGCCGCATCGGCGTGGCCCGGCATCTCAATCTCGGGAATGAGGGTGATGTGGCGGGCTTTGGCGTAGGCCACGATGTCCTTGATCTGGTCTTGGGTGTAGAACTGCGGTGGCGCATCCTGGCGGCGGTCGGACTCCGACCCGCGACTGCCAATGGCAGTTAGATTCGGGAATTTCCGGATCTCGATGCGCCAGCCCGGGGAATCCGTCAGATGCCAGTGCAGGCGGTTCAATTTGTAGTAAGCCATCGCGTCTAACAATCGCTTGACTTCCGTGATGCCGGTGAAGTGGCGGCTTTCGTCGAGCATGAACCCGCGCCAGCCGAAGCGTGGGGCGTCTACGACGTCGGCGCAGGCTAGGGTGCGTGGCGGGCTGGCGGTGGTGAGCGCTTGGGTGAGGGATTGCAGGCCGTAGAAATGTCCGGCGGGAGTGGCGGCGTGGATATTGACGCCGTCCGGGGTGATGCGCATCACATAGCCCTCGCCCTGCGGCATCGGCAAGGCCTCCGGCAGCGTGTTGGCAGTTAGAAACTGGATGCGTCCCGGCGTGCCTGCGGGTGCCGGTTTCAAACTGCATCCTGCGGCGGCCGAGAGGGTGGCCACTGCGGTATCTATCAATTCAGGCGGGGCCAGCACCAAGCTGTCGGCCGCCAGCACCAGCGTTCCGGGTTGTTCACGGACGCTGGTCGGCCGGGGAATCAGCACAGGTTCGACTGCGCTGGCAGCCACTGCGGAACAAACAAGCATTACCACGGCGCGAATCATGGCCGGAGTGTCGCGGGTTTTGCGGCTCCGGTCAATGGTGGAAAGATGCCAGGTCATTCGCCGCGCCATGGCACCGCCCATCCGGGCGGATAAATGGGTCGGCCGAGGCCGTCCGACCCTACC
>JBAXOF010000025.1:0-24942 GCA_037133375.1 Verrucomicrobiota bacterium
CCGTGTCCAATTGGTTGCTCTCAAAGCGTCCGGACTTGGTCAGCCACGAGAACCACCCCTTAGGCTGGGTCTTCATCTCCTTGCGCAGTTCAGCGGTGGTGAACACCTTATTGCCTTCGAAACGAATTTTGCGCACTTCGTTCTTCGACCCTTCGTCGATGACAAACACCAAGTCCGCCTTGCCCTGTTGGGCGGTCGCTTGAATCTTGTGGGTGACTACCACGTCCGGAAACCCGGAGCCTTGGTAAAATTTTTCGATATTGCGGCGGGCCTCACGGATCACCTCGTCGCTGAGGATGCCCCTGCTCTTGAGCTTGGATTCCTTGGCCAGCTTCTTATCCGAGTATGCCGAGTTGCCCACAAAACCAATGGCCACATACTCGGCACGCGTGCTCACTTCCGCAATCAGGCGCAACCCGTCACCCACCGCCTCCGCCAAAAACCGCACTTCCTCCACCAACCCAGACTCGTAAAGCGCTTTCACATCGGCATTGAGCCGCTCTGCTGCATAGGTGCTGCCTGCCTTGGAACTCATCAGATTGCGCAGGCGCGCCTCGTCCACTGTCTTGGACCCAGTGAAGCGGATCTCCACATTCGCAATCTTTTTTCCCTCAAAATCCTGGGCCTTCAAGCCGCCGACTAGGGCCACCAACACAAGCGATAGGAAGGCGGCAAAACGCGCGATGCCGCACACTTTGGATGGTTTGGATATGGGTAATGTAAGCATGCCAGTGGTTTGGATGCGCTATGCAACCTATCCCCTTCCCCTCCGTCAAGCATATTCCTGTGGCACTAGCAATTCAGCGGGCGTGCCGAAATCCTTGCCGAGCGCGCCATCCTCCTCTACATCCGCCGCGTGCTCACCATTCACAAGCTTACCAAGGCCCTCGGCGGCCGCACTCTGCTGCGCGAAGCGGAAATGTCCATCAATTGGGGCGAGAGGGTCGCCCTGGTCGGTCCCAACGGGGCCGGCAAGTCCACTTTGTTCCGCATGATCCTCGATGAGGACAGCCCGGACGAGGGCTCTATCGAGCGCGACGAATACTCAATCACGGGCTATCTGCCACAGGAATCCGGCGAGCCCAGCGACGAAACCATCATTGAGATCGCCATGGGCATCACCCCGGAAATGATCGACATCCTCCGCACCATGCGCGAACACGAGAAAACCGGGGATCTCTCGCACCCGGATTTTGCCAAGGCCCAAGACCAGTTCAACCACCTCAATGGCTATCAAAACGAGCCCAAGGCGAAAAAAATCCTCGCCGGCCTGGGCTTTAAAGAGGCTGATTTCCACCGACCGGCCCGCGAATACTCGGGCGGCTGGGTGATGCGCGCGCATCTGGCGCGGCTCCTGGTCATGGAGCCGGATTTATTGATGTTAGATGAGCCGACCAACCACCTTGATCTGATCTCGCTGCTGTGGCTCCAGCGCTATTTGCTAAATTACTCCGGGGCCATCCTGATGATCTCCCATGACCGGGATTTCATGGACGCCATCATTGAGACCGTCGTGGAGATCGACCCGGATGCCGCCCAACTCATCGCCTACACCGGCAATTACAGCGCGTTCCTCGAGCAGCGCGAGAAACGCTACGAACTCCAGGTCCAAGCCTACCGCAACCAAAACAAAGAAATCGAACAACACCAAGAGTTCATCGACCGCTTCCGCCAAATCGGCTCCAAGGCCGCCCAAGTCCAGTCCCGGATCAAATTCCTCGAAAAACTCGCCCGCGTGGACAAGCCGCGCACGCCGCGCAAACCCTTCAAGTTCAGTTTCCCGCAACCCCAACGCTCTAACCAAAAAGTCATCGACCTCGTCAAGGTTGGCCAGTCCTACGGCAACAAGCGCATCTATCAAAACCTCGATCTAACCATCGAGCGCGGCGACCGCATCGTGCTGGTCGGCCCCAACGGGTCCGGCAAGACCACCCTGCTCAAAATCCTCGCCGGCCAGATTCCCATTGATGCCGGCAAGCGTGACGTGGGCTACGCCACCAAGATCGGCTACTATTCGCAGCATCGCTCAGAATCCCTCACCGAAAACAACACGGTGCTCGAGGAGGTGATGGGCTGCTGTCCGACCCTGCGCGATGAGGAAGCCCGCTCGATCCTCGGCTCGTTCCTGTTCCGCCGTGCCGATGTGGAAAAACGCTGCGGCATTCTCTCCGGCGGCGAGAAATCCCGCCTCAACCTCGTCAAATTCCTCGTCGATCCGCCCAATCTCTTGCTCATGGACGAGCCCACCACCCACCTCGACATCCTCGCCATCGACTCGCTCGTCGCGGCTCTCAAAAATTACCAGGGCACCCTCGTGTTTATTTCCCACGACGTCCACTTCATCCGCACGCTGGCCGAAGCCACCCTCCACATCAACAACGGCATCGTCACCCGTTACACCGGCGGCTACGATTACTTCATCGAAAAATCCGGCCTCAATGACGACCGCAGCGCGGTCACCGCGTGACCCGCACAGCTGCGCCTTCTCAAGTGTGATTCGAGCCAGTGGATGATGCCAGCGTGAGCAGGTTCAGACCGCCTCGTCTCTCAGAGTTTTCCTGCCTCTCTGAAAACTTGGCAAGTCGTGGCATGGGAATGCGGCACCCGCGCCTGCGGCACCCGCGGGATTCTAACGATTGCGCGCGAGGAGATCCGCAAGCATGCCCCACAGGCCCGCGTCCACATTTCCGGCCAGGAAATCAACCCGCGCACCTGGGCCGTCTGCAAGTCCGACCTGCTCCTGCTAGATCCGACCGCACCGGATCGCGACAGCGTCAAGCTCGGGTCCACCCTCGCCAGCGACCAGCTCGCCGGCAAATCCTTCGACTATCAATTTGCCAATCCGCCCTACGACTACAAGTGGGAGGCCGACCGTGCCGCCGTCACGGCCGAGGCGCACCTCGGTCACTACGGGCGCTTCGGTGCGGGACTGCCGCGCATCTCGGACGGCCAGCTTCTCTTTCTCCAGCACATGTTGCATCATGTGAACAAGGGCGATCCCAGTTATCGGCACTGACATCGCTGAATACTTCGAGCGCGAGGTGCTGCCTCACGCGCCCGATGCCTGGATCAACCCGGACTTCGCCGACGAGTTGGACCATCAGGTCGGCAAGGTCGGCTACGAGATCAACTTCAACCGCCACTTCTATACCTATCAGCCGCCCCGCCCCGTCGCCGCCATCGACACCGACATCCGCAAGGTCGAAAAGAACATCCTCGCCATGCTCAAGGAGGTGATGGGATGAGCCGCTATTTCACCAATTTGCCGCTGCCGCCGGACTTGACCAAGGAGCGCGGGCGTCCTCGCCCGCACTGGCCAATGTGGAGCGAACGGGATGAGGCTTTGGCGCTTGCCCTGTTCCGTCCCAGTGACAGGTGGGCGAGACGCCCACCCTCCTTGAAGCTGCGCCGGCCAATGCCGGTGCCTCGCGCCATCTCCCAAGGGCCAAAGGCCCGAAATTCGTTAGCCCAGGGCAACGCCCTGGGTATCAGATTCGTTAGAATAACGAGCCCTGAAAGGGCGACACAACGGCACAGGGCGGCGATGGCATGAGCGCACAGTTATGGGAAGTTAGAGGACGCCGAGGACAAGGACGAAGAGACTTGCGAGGACAAGATCCAGGAGATTATCCGCGCAGCGGCAGGCTGGCGGCGGCAATGGCCTGGCCATGGCGTTTGGTATTTTCATCGGGGACCACCAGCCGGATTTTTAGATTGGGGAACTCATGGGCGAGCACGGTTTCCACTTCATTGATGATGATGGTGCCGCCCTCGCCGGAGGTCACCCGGCCCAGAATGAGCAAATTGGATAGCGGATAGAAATCGGCATAGTGGGCGATGGCATAACCCAAATAACATCCGATGGTTTCAAAGATTGCAAAGGCCCTGGGATCCCCGCCACTCTGAGCGTCGAGAACTTGCGCCAGTTGCTCGGACTGCGGCAGTGTGCCGAAATCAAAGCCCGCGGCCGGAGCCAAGCGGGCGACCGCCTGTTGCGAGAAATACATGGCCCCGCAGCCGCTATCGCCCGACCATTCATCGATGGGAGCGTTGTCGCGGAAGTCAACCGGGACGAACGCGAGTTCATTGAGCCAAGGCCGGAGATGGCCACTGGCATCCACATAACCGGCGGCTTGAGAGGTGCCCATGGCCACGCCCAGCACCTGGTTGGCTGACATGCTCATCGCGCCGGCCAGCGCGGTGACCTCGCCATCATTGACCACTTCAAAGGGGATGTGCTTCCAGCGCTCCTGGAGGGTGAAAAAAAGGCGGCGGATGTGCCGCTCGAAATTCTCCGGGCTGACGCCGCGAAACAGCGAGGCGGCACGCACTTCGTTGTTCACATATACCCCGGCAGCACTGCCGCCAATGGCATCCACCCGCGGCAGATGCGCCGCCGCGCGCTGGATCGAATCGTGAATGCCTTCCAGATGATAGAGCGAGTCGCTTTGAAAATACGGATCCCACACGACTTCTTCGGAAAACACCACCTTGCCATCAATCAGCGCGGCGCATTTGCGATCCGACCCCCCAAGATCAAAGCCAATCCGACAGCCATCCAGATGGCGGCCGAGAGGCAGCGGGCTCTCGCAGGCAGCAGGCAACGCCTCCGCCGCCACCGCCTCGACCGTGATGGCTGCGCCAAAAATCTGCCTGCCAATGAAATCCCAGTCGAACGCGCGGGCTCCGCTCAGTGCGTAGATTCGACCCAGGGCGGCGGCCACATCCGGTGCTCCGGCCACCAGCAGACGGTTGCCGCCCTTTTGCCAGAGCAGGCATTTGAAGAGGCGCTCAACGTATTTGAGCGTGAGTTCGTCATTGCCCGCACCCACCGCAAGAATCCTGGCACTGGCACGAAACACCGTGCCATCGGCTCGGCACAGCGCCAACTCAAGCTCACGCGCCGCAGCATCGGCCTTGGCCTTGGCCCGATAGGCACGATTCCACAGCACCGCGGGAACAAACCCCGGGTCCAGCACCGGACGAAATTTGGGTAAAACTGACAGTTTCATAAACTACAAACAACGCTCAAAACCTGACCCTAACCCTGCCCGTGGTAAATCCCAAGCAAAATCCTCAGAACTCAGCCGTCTCAATCCAGCAACGCCCCATAACCACTGAAAAGTTTGGAGTCCTCTGGCGGACGCAGCGGCAGCGGCGCGGCGTGGTCGAGATGCGCTTCACAAATCGCCCAAAACTCCCCCGGCGTCCCACACCGCCGAATCTCATACTCGAAAGCCTCCCCCAGCCCGTGGCTAATGTAGCCCAACGTGCGCTTCATCCGCTGGACATGCCCCAACGGCTCATACCGCTGCGCCTCATGGGCGATTTCCGCCGATAATTCGCGAATGTAGTCGAGAAGATCCCGGTGGGTCGGTATCACATATTGGCGGCCCGCGCCAGCGGCCTGCAATTGGGCGAAGATCCATGGGTTGCGGATGGCACCGCGGCCGATCATGAGGCCGGCGGCGGCGGTTTGGCGGTGGTAGGCGAGGCCGGTGGCGACATCGACGATATTGCCATTGGCGATAACGGGGCAGGCCATGGCGGCGACGGCAGCGCGCACGCAAGCGGTGTGAACGGGTCCACGGTAACCATCGTGGACGGTGCGGGCGTGCAGGGTAAGGCCGTCGAGGCCATGCCGGCTGAACACCTCGAGCAAGGTCTCGAACTCGCTGCTGTCGGCATAACCCACGCGAGACTTGACGGTGAAGCGACCGGCGACCGCCTCGCGCAAGCCGCCGAGTAAGCGCTGGAGGTGATCTGGATGGCGCAGCAAGCCGCCGCCGGCGTGCTTGCGGCACACAATGGGAGCTGGGCAACCGAGGTTGAGGTCGATGCCGGCGATCGGATAGGCAGCCAGTTCGCGGGCGGCACGGCACAGACTGGCCAAGTCACAGCCGATGAGCTGGGCGAAGACGGGACGCTGGGTTGAATTTTCCACGATGGCCCGCAGGAGTTGACGATTGAGAGAGGAGTCGGGGTGGACGCGGAAGTAGGCGGTGACGAACCAATCAGGCAAGCTGCGGCGTGCCAGCACGCGCATGAACGGCAGATCGGTGATGTCCTGCATGGGGGCGAGCACCAAGGCGGGGCGATGAGGTGGGAGCAGGTCGCGCATGGGAGTGGCGGGTGGCGGCGCAGGAAGATGTGGAGTGTGGCGGGAAAAGAATTGACTTACAAGTCGCGACAGGCAGGCTCGGTGCAACCCTAACCAAGCAAGGAGAATCGAGTGGATAATGATTTATTGCATACGGAAAAGATACTGGCGGATCGGAAGACCTTTTTTCTGGATCTCAAACAGAACCAGCGCGGCATGGTGGTAAAGATCACCGAGGATGTCAGTGGCAATCGTGACACGATCATGGTGCCGGCGGAGATTCTGGGGGATTTCATCGCCGCACTCACCGATATTAAGGCCACGGCTGACGAACATGCGTGAGCCGACTGGTGCAGGCTGTGGCCAGCCGGGCACAGGGGTAAGGAACCCCGCTTTGCCACTGGCAGCCGGGACTTTGGATAGGCAAGAGAATTGACAACCAGTGAAGACCAAACGCTTTCTTTCTTCCTCCTCCTCGGTCAACATCACCCGGTTTCTCTATTTGCTGGTGTGCGCGGCGGCGGGGTTGGCCATCGCACTGAGCACCCGCGGCACGGGGTTTGAAGTCTCGCCGGGCATAGGATTGTTAGGCGGGGTGACGGTGGCGAGTTTGTTTATTTTCGTGGAATCCCTGATGAAGAATTCCACCCTGCGGGGGTTTTCCACCGCGACCTTTGGCCTGGCGGTCGGCTTGCTCTGCGCCTGGCTGTTAACGCGGGTGAACATTAGCTATCTGCTAGATCTGCCCCTGCGGGAACGCATCCTCACTGAGGAAAACATCGGCGAGGCCAAGGCGGCCCTGATCGCCAACAACTTGCGCCTGGCTTTCGACGTGACCTTGTTTGCCAGTCTCGGGTTTCTCGGTGCGGTGCTGGCGTTGCGCAGCAGCCGCGATGACTTCGCCTTCATCATTCCCTATGTTCGATTCCGTCAGGATTCCGTGTCAGGCCAGCCGATGGTGTTGGACATCGACGCGGTGATTGACGGGCGGATAGTGGCGATTTACCGCTCCGGGTTTCTGCATGGGCGGCTGATTGTGGCGCGCTTTGTTTTGGAGGAACTCCAGAAGATGGCCAACTCGCCGGTCAACCTCACGCGCCAGCGCGGACAACGCGGGCTTGAATGCCTGCGCAAGATGCAAGAGTCGCCGGAGATTCAGATTTCCATTCATGACAGCCGGATACTCACCCCGGATGAAAGCGTGTCTCAACGCCTGATGGAGATCGCTCAATTGTTAGGAGCGCGGCTGATGACGACCCATGATGCGCTGGCGAAAATCGCCAAGCTGCAGGGCTTGGATGTGCTCAACATCTTTGAGCTCGATGAAGCGCTCAAGCCCGCCGTGGCGGTGGGCGACCGCGTGCGCATTGCCTTGGTGCGTGGCGGCAGGGATGAGCACCAGGGGGTGGGCTATCTGCCGGACGGCACCATGATCGTGGTCAACCACGGGGCCGGGGACATTGGCAAGATGGTGGAGGTGACGGTCATCAGCATGCTCCAGACCAACGCGGGCACAATGGTGTTCGCGGAGTTGAATTAGCCGCTATCAGGCCGTGGCGATGCTTGCCGCACCGAAGTAGGGGACGAGCGCGGCAGGGATAAGGATGCTGCCATCGGCTTGCTGGCCTTGTTCTAACAAAGCGACATAGAGCCGCGGCAGCGCGGTGCCCGAGCCATTGAGGGTGTGCGGGAAGCGATTCTTGCCCTCGTGGTCCTTGAAGCGGAGTTTCATGCGGCGGGCCTGGTAATCGGAGAAACACGAGCAACTCGACACTTCGAGATACTTGCCGTGACCTGGTGCCCAGACCTCGATGTCATAGGTCTTCGCCGAGGAAAACCCGATATCGCCGGTGCACAGCTCGATGACGCGATAGTGCAGGCCGAGTTGTTGGAGAATCGATTCGGCGTGGCCGGTGAGTTGCTCCAGCACTGCGAAGCCGTGGTCGGGGTGGACGATCTGGACGAGTTCGACCTTGTCGAATTGGTGGATACGGATGATGCCCTTGTTGTCGCGGCCGGCGGAGCCGGCTTCGCGGCGGAAGCACGGGGTGTAGGCGACCAATTTCAAGGGTAGCGCGGACTCGGGAAGGAGGGTGTCGCGGTAGAGATTGGTCACCGGGACTTCGGCGGTGGGCGCAAGAAACAGGGAATTGACGCCATCCTCACCCGCATCCGTGCCATACATGTCCGCCTCGAATTTTGGAAGCTGGCCGGTGCCTTCCATGCATTCGCGTTTGACGAGGTGCGGGACGTTGACTTCCTCGTAACCATTGGCGACCTGCGTGTCTAACAGGAAATTAAGCAGGGCACGCTCCAACCGGGCACCTTGGCCGCGATAGACGACGAAGCCGGAACCGGCCACGCGGATGCCGTCGTCCCAATCGATCAAGCGGTGGTGGAGCGCGAGTTCGACGTGGTCTTTGGGCTGTGCGATGACTGGCTTGGTTCCCCACTCGCGCACCACCGGATTGGCAGATTCGTCGCTGCCTAGCGGGCAGTCGGGGTGAGGGAGATTCGGGATATTGAGCAGCAGGTCAGATTGGCGGAGGGCAGCGGCCTCCGCTTCGGTCTCGAGGTTGGCGATTTCGAAGTTGATAGCTCGCACCTCAGCTTCGACTGCTGAGGTGTCCTCGCCATTGGCTTTGCCGATGCCGATTTGTTTGGAAAGCCGTTTTCTGGCGGCCTCGAAATTTTGTTTGGCGGTTTCCGATTCACGTCTTGCATGGTCGCAGGCAACGACATTTTCGATGAGCTGCCAGTGGTCACCGCCACGGGATTTCAGGCGTTCCTCAACGGCGGCGGGGTTGTCGCGGATAACGCGGATATCGAGCATGGCGGGGGCAGTGTAGTCTCAGTCTTTGATATCGATGGCGGAGAATTCGCCGTCTTTGCGGCGATAGACGATGGTGAGGCAGCCACGGCGGGCGCTTTTGTAGAGGACGAACGGGCGGTCCGAAAGCTCGAGCTGCATGATGGCGTCTTCCTTATACATCGTGCGGATGGTGTAGTTATCCGGATAAATGATGAAGGGCTCGGGATCGATGTCGGAGTTTTCCGGATGGTCGAGCACAGCCTCTGAGAACAAACGCTCGTCGAGGTGGCGGATCGAATCGTTGCGGTGCGGGCGGTGTTTTTTCAGCAAACGCGTCTTATGCTTGCGCATGCGGCGGGCGATTTTATCGATAGTTTCATCGATGGCAGCATACATGTCGGGGCCTTCGGTGTGCGCCTCGATGGTGATGTGATTGGCGCAAAAGAGAATGATTTCCGCGATATGGCGGTTTTTCTGAACGTCGAGAATGGTTTTGGCTTCGATGATGCGGGGGTAATCGAGATGGAGGCTTTCGATTTTCCGGGTCACGTAGTCGTGCAAGGAATCCGTCACTTGCTCATGGCGCACAGTGATGGTGATCGGCAGATTGACGTTGGCAGTTTGCATGGACTTGGTTGGTTTAGTTGGAGTGAAACGCGCGGGCTTTCAAGCATCCCGCCACGGATTCAATATAGACTCAATTCTCAGCAATTGCTAGGGCAGGGGCCAATTGGCTGCTTAATTGTTTGGCTCAAGGGCCCTTGGGCCGGGTGATTTGGTCAAAGGCTTTCTCCGGGTTGCTGCCGGGAGGGGTGGCGCTGTTGGACGGGTTGGGTTCCTCGTCGGCGGGAATTTTAGCGGCGGCGTAGAGTTCGGCGAAGTTGTCGCTCGGGTGGGCCAAGGTGCCGCCAATTTTGAGGGTAAGCCACCGGAACCCATCGCGTGCCGGGGTGAGCATAGAGTCGATTTTCGCATTCAAGGACATCTCGGTGATCGACTCCGGGATGCCAATTTCCATGGTTCCGGAGAGGGATTTGTCGGTGCCACAGACGAGATTGGCGTTGACCGCCATGCGGGATTTACTTTCGAGTTTGAGATCGCGGATTTCCATGCTGGCGTCTGTGCGGTGAATTACGCCGGAGGCTTCTTCAAGGAAGGTGGGATTTTCATACCATCGGTCATCGAGCGTGCGCACCAAGGACAGCAGAAAGGGGAACCCCTTGATGCTGACCTTTGAGGAGATGGAACTCTTGAAGGCAATGTCGAGGTTGATGCTGGAGCGTGCGCCCGAGACGAAAGCAAAGGTGTTGGAGTGGGCGACCTGGCGGGTATCGATTGCGGCGGTGATGAGCGCCCCAAATTCCGGATAGATCAATTCTCCCAAATCGAAGTTTTCGAGGGTGACCTTCAGGGTGGACGGGGCGTCGGAGACAAACGGGCGGAGCGTGCCGGACAATTCAAGAATGCCGTGTTTAGGTTGAGAATCGATGAGGCGCAGCCCGACGAGTTCGGCTTCCGCGCCATGGAATTGGATGACCGCGCGGTCGATTTTGAAGGTGGGCCAACCGCTGATTTGGATACTGCCGTGATAGAGGTGGAGGGAGGTCTCGGCATGCTCCTGATCCATGCGCAGCAACGCTTCGGAAGAGTTGAGTTTGAGGCAGGGTTGGTCGGGATCGCCAATGATGGCATCGAATTTGGGAATAAAGACGCGGTTAAACTCCACGGGAATGTCGCGGCCCGGCTCGACCGTGGCAAGGAGGGGGGCGTTGTGGCTGGGGGCTTGCAGGAGCAGGGTGCCAGTGCTGGCCGCCACATCTTCGCCGCGCAAGGAAGTTCCAAACAGGCTGAGCGGAGAAAGTTTGGCGGAAACCCCGGCGAGTTGAAGGGATTTGAGCACGTTGCCGGCTGGCCATTCGAGTTCGATGGTGGCGGCGTTGGCGCTGGCAGGGCTGACGCGGAAAAGCTTGAAATCAACCTTGGCCCCCGTGCATTGGGCGATGGTGCGGGTGATGAATTGGCGGTAGGGGACGGTGTTGGCGTAAACGTAGGCCCCGGTGATGCCCAGCCCAGTGAGAAGCAAGAGAACGAGGGCAAGGGTGACCTTGAAGACCCGGGCGCTTTTGTGACGTTTGGCCTCTTCTCTTTGCGGTTGTTCACTACGGCGTTTGCGCCTGCGCACCCGCATCGCCTGGCTGCCATCGGCCCGCACCACCAACTCACCCTCGGGGTCCGGATTTTCCGCAGCGGTTTCCTTCAACCGCTCCAGCATTTCCTCGATGGAGTATTTTTCCGGTTCGCTCGGTGCGGGTGGCATGGGAGGAGGTGATAGGTCTGGAGGCAGGAAGATGGCTCAGCGACGGCAAAATCAGCGTTTGTTATAGGGTTGGCCGGTGGGATCGACGAGCTGGATATTGACCAGGAAGACCACGGCCGTGGAAATCCCTTGCTTGGCCTGGGATTGGAACAGGCGTCCGACTATTGGCAGACTGCCAAACCCCGGGGTTTTGTCCGCAACGTTTTGGATGCGATTCTGCAACAACCCGCCAATGACAATGGTGGCACCGTCCGCGACGCTAAGGTTGGTGGCCGTCCGATGAGTGCTGAAAATCGGCATCAGAATCCGGTTGGCGGATAAGAGCGCCGAATTGGCGTAGATCGGGCTGCCGTAGTTGACGAAGCCGTCGAAATCGACCACCGACGGGTTGAGGGCGACATCCACAAAGCGTTTGTCAGTATCGGCGGTGGGGGTGACATCAAGGACGATCCCGACGTCGCGCTTCTCATAGGCGGTGGGATGGGAAGGTGTCACCATCATGGGGGTGCTGCTGCTGCCGCCGATGACAATGGAATTGGCATTCGAAGTTTGAGGCAATTGCGGGGGTTCGTATTCGGTCGGGTAGGGTATTTCGCGCACCATGCGCACGCTCGAAGCTTGGCCACTGCGGGTCACGGTGGACGCGGCCGTCATGACATCGACGCCCTTTTTCTGATCGAGCCCGCGCATGAGCGCTTGGACCGAGCTACCCGACATGATCTTGCTGACTTGAAAGATGCCGGGAGCGCGCCTGGCGTTGCCGTTGGTCTCGGGGATGACCTGATCACTGGCTCTGATCAGTCCATCAAGTGAGTCCTGATAGATAGCGCTGTCACCACTCCGGTTGCCTGCGGTCACGGGGCTGCGATCCGCTTGGCTGGGTGGCAGGGTCATGTCAGCCAGGCTGCCACCGTTGCCGCGGGTGCCACCGGCCAGGTTGAGATTCTGGGTGCCAGGGATCCACCCGGCACCACCCACCCCCGTGGGACTTAACAGCCAATCGAAGCCGAGTTCTTTAAGCCGGGTTTCCTCCACTCGAATCAGGGTGACGCGCACACAAACCATCACCGGTTCAGTCGCTGCGGAGGTTTTGACGATTTGGTCAATGATGTCCTGATTGGCAACTGTATTGATCACAAAGAGCGTGCTGGTGGCCGGATTGAGAGAGGCGGAGGCCCCCTCCGGAAACTGGATGCCCTGCTCGTGGAGAACTTCCTGCACGCCGCGACGTTCCGTGAGAAGACCTTTCGCGGGCTTGACGGAAAATGGGTCGGCATCAGACGGGGACGCCGCACTGCTTGCACTCAGAACGGAGAGGAAGTCCGGCGGCACCCGGTAGGAGCGTGAAACGAGATCCTTGGAATCCGTGCTTCGCCCGTGGATGATAACGGTAAAATCGTCCGTGGTGTAGCTGGTCTGGGTTTGCCCGTTGATATACTGGAGCGCCTGGGAAATCGGCACATGGTTGAGTCGCATATTGAAACGGAAGGCGCGGATCTTGTTGCCCACCTCCGAGGTTTCGTCACCCAGATCGATATGGAAATTGATGCCGCGACGGGCCGGGTTGAGCTCCATGTCATCGAGTTCGGCCGCTCTGAGGCGCAGCAAATCGATGGCCTCCAGCAGCGTGGCATTTTCGAGAATGAGATGGGGAATGACAAGGCGCGCGAGTTTGTTGGCGACGGGAACGAAGGAGCCGGCTTGACCGGCGGCTTCGGGATCCACCGCAGCCACGTCGAGGATTGGAGCCGGCACGGTCAGTTCCCATGCGGCATCCACATCGCTGAGCATGGCGGCCCGCGTCTGGTCGGTGGCGGATTTCTGATAGGCCGATTTGGTGGCGGCGATTTGTTCCATGCCGCGGCGCGCGGCGGAGTTGGTGGAATCGATGCGCAACACGCCCTCGTAGTGTTTTTTGGCCTCGGCATATTTACCGAGGTTAAAAGCGCCCTCGGCGGTGTAGAGGAGTCTGCGGACGGCATCAACGTCGGCACCGTGTTCCTTGGTAAGGGCTGGGTTGGTGCGGAGCGGATCGTCTAGCTGGTTGCGCAGCGCGCTGGCCGCCGGATCCTGGGGTGCGATGTCGGAATTGAGCACGGCATCAACGGCGGCTTTGGCGGCGGCCACATCCCCCTTGCGGGACAAAACCCGGGCGTGCTCAACGGAGGCCTGGGCGTAGCGCTGGGCGGCGGCGGCGCGGAGTTCCGCGGTGAGCGGGGAGTTGGGCAGCACTCCGAAGGCCCCGGAAAACGCGGTGACGGCATCGGCAAAGCGGCCGGCTTGATAGGCTTGATCGCCTTGGGTGAGCAATTCCTGGGCTTCCTCGATGGTGGCCCGGCGTTTCTCAAGTTCGCGCTGGGCGAGCGCCGCTGGGGTCGGCGGCTCTTTGGCTAACACCACCACGGGCACACACGCCAGCGCCAGGACAACAACGCATCCGCGGGAAAAAGTGACTCGAGTGACGTGGTGCATGCGGAGGTTCGGCCCGAGTATAGTGAACCCGCGCCGGAGGGCACGCGCAAATTCAGGAATTTTCCAAATTTTTGGTTGTCGTGGAAATTCCGCCGGGATTATGCGCCAGCACTGGCGGGGAATGTGGCGTTGCGGAAGGTCGGTGGCGTTGCGGAAGGAAGGGCACGCGCAGGCTTTCCTCAAAATCAAAACTGCCCGCAAAGTCTTCCTTGCAGTCGGATTCCTGCCTGCCGAAGATCTGCTCTTCTATCAGATGAAAGACCATATCGCCAATGTCGCCGCATTGGCGTATGCCCCACTCGGTCATCAGGGTGGCGGCCATGGGGCCGAATTGTTCCAAAGCCAGATCGCGGAACCCGGCAAGGAGTTCCGGACCGCTAACGTGGCGGGTTTGGCCCTGATTGGCTTCAGCGATGCGTTTGAGGGTGAAATCGAGCGCATCCTTGAGAAAAAAATAGGCTTGCGCATCGACGCGCTTGTCGCGGTTGAGGATGGAAAGGACGGATTGTTCGAAATGCACGGCCTGCATGCAGGGACTATGCGGGACGGGAGCGGATCTGTCAAAGCGGTTTGAGCGCAAGGGCTCAGTCGTTGCCGAGGCGTTCGACGAATTCACCGAGCAGGGAGGTGAGGCGGGCCTCGCGGGCGATGACAATCGGGGCATCAAAGCCGATCCAGATGGCGGTAGCCCCGCCGGGGCCCAGGCGCAGCGTCCAAGCATCACGCTCGGAACCGGTGGCCCCGGTGAAACAACGGGTGCCGGCTTGGCGGCGCAGGACGCTGCTGGCATCCGCGGCCGCGTTGGGGCTCAGGGCTTGGCTGAGGACAGGACGGGCGGTGTAGAGGGTTTTGCCGGCAGCGTCGCGGATCTCGCGGATGAAAAAGGGTTTCGGGCGTTTCCCTTGATTGCCGAGAGTGGCGAGACCGATGGACATCTCCATGGGCGTGGCGGCCACCGAACCGCGAAACAGGTCTTCGGTGGTGAGCAGGAACGGGCCGGCCATGCCGCAGCGCCTGGCGATGCGTTCGACTTCCGCAGGGCCGACTTGGCGGCCGGTTTGCACCGGCTTGCCAGGCAGCACCAGTTTCCCGCGCTCGGCGGCGGCGGCGGCGACAAACGGTTCAAAGGCGGAGCCAAGATCACGGCTGGAGCGGGTGCGATCAAAGCGCGATTGCTGATAGTCGCGACCGCCGATGAGGGCGAGGATGGCACCGCTGCGAGTCTCGGTGGTCACTGCGGCGTACTGCACGTAGCACGGCGCGCTGCCAGTCTGATAGGCGGCATGGGTCGGGTGCGACCAGGATTTCTCCTGTTCCAAGGCGGTGACAGCGCGGGTGAGTTCAATATCTAACCGTTCTTGCCAGGCCGCATCGAGGGAGGTGTTGACGTGGAGGCCACCGAGGCGAATGTCACTTTCGTCAAGGATGAGGTTGAGTTCGCGCCGGATTGCCTGGAGGGCGTAGGAGGGTTGGATTTCGCGTTGCTCGTCGCTAGTAAGTTTGATGGCCTGGGAGCTGATGGCGGCGCGCCGGGCCTCGGTGATGAAGCCCATGGCCACCATGCGGGTGAGGGTTTGGTTGCGTTGCTCGAGGGCGGCATCAAGATGGCGCAACGGCGAGAACACATGCGGACCGCGGATGATGCCCGCCAGCAGCGCACATTCACCGTCTTCGAGCTCGCGGGTGGCTTTACCAAAATACGTTAGCGCGGCTTGTTCGATGCCATGGCAACCGGAGCCGAAGTAGATCCGGTTGAGATAGTGGGTGAGGATGGCGTCTTTGGAATAGCGGGTTTCGACGCGCAGGGTGAGGGCTATTTCGAGGAATTTGCGATGCAGGGATTTGGCTTTGATGTCAAAGGTGTTGCGGGCCAGTTGCATGCTAAGGGTGGAGGCCCCTTGGGTGAATTCGCGGTCCTTAAGGTTGCGGAGGATGGCGCGGCCGAGGCCGCGGAAGTCCACACCGCAGTGCTGGAAAAAACGGGCGTCTTCACGGGCTTGCAGCGCCTGCACCAGAAAGTCCGGCAGGTCGGCACGTCGCACCAACTTGCGCCCGCTGCCTGCTAGTGCCGGCAATTCCTTGCCCCGACGGTCGTAATATACCGGATCCGCTGGCAGGCGCGCCACCTCGTCCAAATCATATCTCATCGCTAACAGAAAATAGAAAAACATCACCCCGCAAAAAATCACCACCCCAATGAGCGAAAGCTGAAACACCCAGCGCACCGGTTCATGCAAGCGCGCGGGCAGCCAGCGCTGCCAGAAGCGGGGTGGAGGAAGCGAGCGCCAGGTGGACATGTGCGGAGTGTGCAAACGACGCCGGTTGAAATGCTGGGAAACGCGGAAGCGGAGTTGTCTGAAGCCGCCGGATTAGGGGCCGGGGTGCGCCTGCGCCTCTAGCATGGGGTGTTTGCGCGCTTCAGGCAAGCATGGGAAGTCATGGTCGCATGTCACGACAGGGTGATTGGCTTAATGGGCCTCTAATTGCGGAACTGCCAAGTTTTTTTGAGATTCAGCACAATCCGCTGGTGCCGGCCTTGCCAGCCACGTGCAAACACCCGGCCATGGCAGGCACCTGTTGGCTATTCAATCCGTTCCTAGGGCGTGACCACTCTTGGTTTGGCTTCCAAGCGTCGCATCACCCTCCCCCCGCTGTCCGCTGTCAATTATATAATGACAGGCATTATATTTAACTGGCAAACGTGGCGGGCAAGGCAGAGAACACAGGCTCAGTGCCAAGAGTTGCCCCAGTCAGCCAAACGCCTGCACGTCACGATGCCGGTCACTGGCACCCGTCGCCAACGGACGCCGCAGCATGTCCTTGATGGGCCGCATTGGCCTAGGGCTTAGAAAGACAAATGAAACCGCAGATGGACGCAACCGAGGGAGGCGAGATGGACGAACCCTCTATTCTCCTCCTTTAGCTTAGCGGTTCTGCTGTTCGAGCCGCTCCATTTCCTCGTGCATCCGGTCCATGAGGCGTTGCATGTCCTCAAGGTGGCGGCGCAGACGCTCCGGATCGGCAGGCACAATTCCCGGTGGCAGCGGGCGGACCTCAGCGCGCGCGGCGCGCCGAGGTCCGGGCAGATTCCGCGCGGCCACTTTCAACTGCGCCGGATCGGTCGGGCGGCTATCTAACAATCTCGTCACAGCCACCGCGGGCATCACCAACGAGCGGGTGCGGTCCGCCCGCGCCATGGTGATGCCCACCACGCGTCCTTGTAAATCCACCACCGGCCCGCCGATCTGATCCGGGGCCAGGCACATGTCGGATTGAATCACGTTGGAAAAAGAATCCCGCACGCGGCTGGTCGGTCCACCCATCAGTTCCATGAAGCTGAGACGCTCGCCGGCGAGCCGCGGCCCATCCGGCCGCTTTCCTAACAAGACATCGACCGCCAGTTGCGCTTCGCCGCGCTTAACGGTCATTGGCACCCGGGTGCCGGGGGCCAGCCCGGTGAGCGCGCTCCGCAGTTCTAACATTCCTGATAGCGGGCGCTCGTTCACCCGCAAGATCACATCACCCTGTTGCAAACCGGCGGCGGCGGCACCGGAGTCCGGGGTCACCTCTTGGAGTTTCACGCCGGGCCCCCCAAAGCGGAAATCCCCCTGCACGCCGAGAAAGGCCTTATCGGTCTCGCGCAGGCTCCTCTCCAGCACGCTCAGCACGCCAAACGCGGCAAGCTGGCCGCCTGGCTGTGGTGCTGTTAGAAAGCTGCCGAGCGTGGGTTCCTCGGGGAACCACTTCACCGGCGTCAAGGGCTCGCCCGGCACGGCGAGCACGGCGATGTCCTCGTTCTGATAGACGTCGGTGACCGTCACCGGGCGCACCGTCCCATCACCCGTTTCCACCCGCAGGGAGCCGGCCGCGCCGCCAACCTCGCTGAACTTGGTGAGAATCTTGCGGCCATCGGCGACCACGGTGCCATAGGCCAGGCGGCGTTTGCCGGCCCACACCCGCACGGTGGATTTCGCCGCGATGGTTAGAATTGGTGCGAGGGCATGATTGAAGGCGTCGGTCTGGCCGTCCACCACCTGACGTTCTTCCGGGCGGAGCAAGGGAATTTCCTCTTGCGCCGGGAGCGCCGCGGGCAACAGGCATGCTAGCAACAGAAGGGTTGATTGGCGCATGGTAGATCTGGCGGTTGGATTTGAGGATGGAAATTACGGTTCGTGAAACAATTGGTCACGGCGTACCAGCTTCACCTTGAACTCAAGATTCTTGTCATCGCGCATCACCCCCAGCCGGACTTCGTCACCCTCTTGCTTTTTCACCAGCAGCTGCTTGAGCTCCTCGCGGTTGCGGATGGCGCTGCCATCCAGCGCAAGGATCAAATCCCCTGGTCTAACACCCGCGGCGGCGGCGGGCGATCTCGGCATCACCCTCTCCACTGCCACTCCTTTGACGAATCGCGTCATGCCCATCTCAATGCCCAGGACCGGCTTTTCGGGATTGGCGAATGGGTCGAGCGAGAGCCTGCCCCAGTCCTCGCCGGCCATCAGGCGTGCCCAATCATCACGGAAGCCGTCGATGCCGGCATGATTGTTGTTTTTGACCGAGCGCCCGATATTGGAGTGAACGCCGACGAGCTTGCCGTCCAGATCAAACAAGGGGCCGCCGGAGTCGCCGCCAATCAGGGTGCAATCGGTGGTTAGAAAATTCCCCGGACCTTTGGAGATCACCCGCCCGAAGCGCACGGGTGGCGTCCGTCCCGGGTCAAACCCGGCCGCGTGGCCGAGGGCGATGACCCAGTCGCCCGCCACCAGTTGCCTGGATTCGCCCCGCTCCACATGCGGCCACGGTCCTTTGTCGGTCATCTGCACCATCGCAATGTCTTTGGAATAATTCGCGCCGAGCACCTTGCCCTGCACCTGCTTGCCATTGGGAAACACCACCATCACCTCGGTCATCCCCTGCACCACATGCGCCGCAGTGAGCACCAAACCGTCGGCCGTGGTCACCACCCCGGATCCCGATGACCCAGTCTTTTCCGCCAGTAATGCCACCGTGGCCGGCACCGCCTTGGCCGCGACCGCTTCCACCTTGGCCTCCAGTTTGACCAAGTCCTCGAGGGTGCGGGCCGCCTCGCGCCCATGCACCAGTGCCACCGCAAATGCCAGCCACATACCAGCCAGGCACCAAGGGTATGTTTGCCGAATTTTCATGATTTCAGATTCTTGAGCGACACCATCTGCCGCGTTTGTCTGGCATTGCATTCAAGGATGGATTGGCGCAGATGCATGGGCTATTGTCCCCCCGCCGATGCCAAAACGCAACTCTCCAGAATCCACCCGGCGCAAAGCCAATGCCGGGGAGTCGCCAGCCCGCCCGCGGGGCGTGCTCTCCATGCTGGTGTTGTGGCCGTTCTATCTGTTAGCCTTTATCACCCGCTCGCTGTTTCTGCCGCTGCGCCTGCTCGTCCGTCTCGCCTCTTTCCCGCTGGTCGCCGGTTTCTACGGCCTCATCGTGCTGGTCATCGGCTATGGCATCCAAGCCCAGCGCTACGACCTTTCAAAAATGCAGGCCATGGCTGAGCGCTCCATCGTCCTCGACCGCCTCGGCGAGGAAATCGGGCGCATCCACGGCGAAAAACGCTCGATCGTCCCGCTAACCCAAGTCGCCGAAAACTTTCGCAAAGCCATCATTGCCCGCGAAGATGCGCGCTTCTACAAACATTACGCCGTCGACCCTATCGGCATCGTCCGTGCGCTCGTGGCCAATGCCCAGGGCAAACGCCAGGGTGCCTCCACCATCACCCAACAACTCGCTTCCGATGTGTTTCAACTCAAACAAGGCGAGCACCGCGGCAGCACCCTCCGCCAGATCAACCGTAAATTATTAGAAATAGCCATCGCGGTGCGCATCGAGACCAGCATGCAAAAGGATGATATTCTGGAAGCCTACATCAACCAAATCAACTGGGGCCGGCAAATCCGCGGCATCGGCGAAGCCTCCCGCATCTACTTCGAGAAACATCCGTCCGAGCTGACCCTTTCGGAGTCCGCCATGCTCGCCGGCATCGTCCGCGGCCCGGATGCCTTTAACCCGTTCAACTCGCTGGTCGCCGCCATCCGCGAGCGCGACACCACCCTCGACCGCATGGTCGATGCCGGGGCCATCACCCGCAGCGCGGCCGCCACCGCGAAACAGGAACCCATCGACCTGCGGCCGAAGTGGCGCCGTGAAAATCAGGAATCCTATGTCATGGACGCCATCCGCCGGGATCTGGAAATCATTCTCGAAAAGGAGAACATCGAACTCGGCGGTCTAACCATCACCACCACCGTCGATCTGCGTATCCAGAAAAAAGGCGAGGAAGCCCTCGATAAAAAACTCCGGGAAGTCGAACGCATCCCCGGCTACCCGCACCAAACCCGCAGCGGTTGGCGCGCCCTGCCGGAGGGCAAGCGCGAAGAACCCACCTATTTGCAGGGTGCCGCCGTGGTGGTGGAAAACCGCACCGGGGCCGTACTCGCCGTGATTGGCGGGCGCGACGCCAATGAATCGAAATACAACCGTGCCATCCAGAGCCGGCGCCAACTCGGCTCGTTGTTTAAACCCTTCGTCTATCTCGCCGCGTTTGACCAAGGCCTGCGCCCGGACACCAGCGTCAGCGACGACCCGCTCCAAACCGGCGAAATCAAGGGCGCGGGCACTTGGCACCCGCACAACTCAGATGGCAAATTCAACGGCATGCAGGCGGCATCCTACGGCTTGATCCGCTCCCGCAACACCATGTCTGTTAGAGTGGGCAACTTCGCCGGCTTGGCCAACGTCGCGGAGGTGGCCAAGACCGCCGGCTTCAGCACTCCGATGCCGCAAAACCCGGCCGCCTTCCTCGGCGCGTGGGAGGTTTCCCCGTGGGAAATCGCCACCGCCTACAGCATTTTTCCTAACGAAGGCACGCGCTTCCGGCCCTATCTCATCTCAGAAATCAAGGACCACAAAAACAATATCCTATACTCGTCGCTGCCGCTCTCATACCCGGCCGCCAAAGCCGGCTCCGCCTGGGCGGTTTCCCGCATCCTAACAGAAGTAACCACCCAGGGCACCGCCGCCGCTGTCACCCGCCTCGGCTTTGAGGCCCCTTGCGGCGGCAAGACCGGCACCACCAACGATTTCAAGGACGCTTGGTTTTCCGGCTTCACCTCCAATCTCACCTGCACCGTGTGGGTCGGCTTCGACACCCCGCAAAAAATCATCCAGGGCGGCTACGGTGCCACCCTCGCCCTGCCGGTGTGGGTCAATATCATGAAAACCGCCGAGCGCCTCGGTTACAAGGCTGGCAAACTCAACAGCAACGTCGCCCTCGTCGATGTCAACCTGTGCCGCCTCTCGGGCAAACGCGCCACAGCCGGTTGCCAGGAAGCCGACACTGCCTACATCGATCACGTCCCTAACGATACCGTCCTCGCGGCCAACGACTTCTGCCCGTTGCACCCGGCCCGCGCTCAGACCGTCGATGAAGCCGCGCTCCAGGCCGGTGCCGGACAAGTTGCCCCGCCACGCGCCACTCCCGTCCATGAGTCCCCCGCGCCGCGCCGCGCCATTCCGGTTGAGGACATAACTATCCCGCCCCACGCCATCCCCGTCGAAGAAGACGAACCCGAGCCGCCGCGCGCCGTGCCCGTCCATGAGTAACAGGGTGAGGTGGCGGGTATACCGGGTTTTTGTCTTCCTGAGCTAGGCAGTGAAGAACCAAGCCAATACTTGTCCTCCACGCTGGCGCATTCGTTAGAATATGGCACCCTTGGAACGCGCATTTACCGCAACTGCGCAAAGTGTGACAATCCGCTCTTGAGGCGCCGCGCTAGTTGGTTAGATTAACCACGGATTACTCGGCCATAGCCCGGCGCTAAAAGCACTGATGCTCGGTGCGGGCGATGATTTCCTCCTGCAGTTCGTTGGATAGATCGCAGAAGTAATCGCTGTAGCCGGCGACCCGCACGATCAGGCCGCGATGCTGATCCGGATGGGCCTGCGCCTCGCGCAACATGGCAGCGGTGGTCACGTTGAATTGAAGGTGATGCCCGTCGAGCTTGAAATACCCGCGCACCAGATGCAGCCACTTGTCGAGCCCGTCGTCGGTGGCGACCAGATCGGGCGAGAACTTGAGGTTGAGCAAGGTGCCGCCGGTCTTGACGTGGTCCATCTTCGAGGCACTTTTGAGCACGGCGGTCGGGCCGTGGCGGTCGGCGCCCTGGACCGGGCTGATGCCCTCGGAGAGTGGCAGGCCGGCCTTTCTGCCGTCGGGCATCGCGCCGGTGACGCTGCCGAAATAGACGTGGCAGGTGGTGGGCAGCATGAGGACCCGGAACTGGCCGCCGCGTGCGTCGGGCCGGCCATCGACCTCCTCGAAGCAGGTGTTGAACACGGCCAACATTTCCGCGTCGGCGGCGTCATCGTCATTGCCATACTTGGGCATGCGGTGGAGCAGCCGTTGGCGGAGGATTTCCGCGTTGGCGAAGTCGTCGTCCAGGCAGGCGACGAGCTCGGGGAGGGGCATGGATTTGTTAGCCATGGCATCAGCAGCGTGGAAGCAGAGCTGGTTGATGG
Source organism: Verrucomicrobiota bacterium (assembly GCA_037133375.1). Classification (GTDB taxonomy): domain Bacteria; phylum Verrucomicrobiota; class Verrucomicrobiia; order Verrucomicrobiales; family Akkermansiaceae; genus Luteolibacter. The sequence continues at coordinate 22,258 of JBAXOF010000025.1, forward strand.
CGCTGAGGCAATCACTGGCGCTGCCCAGACCGACGAACTGGATGAAGGTGTTGTTATAGCGCGCGCCACCGGCATTGTAATCGAGGCCCTTGGCGATGCAGTCGTCGATGAGCACGCTGAGGAATGGCGCCGGCATCTGCTCGGCATACATGCGTTCGATGACGCGACTGCCGCGGATCTTGATATCGATGAAGTGACGGAGTTGCCGGCGGAACGCGGCGAACAACTCCGCGTGGCTGGTGAAACTTTCCGGCGGGCCGGTATGCGGGCCGAGTTGCCTGCCGCTGCGCGGGTCGCGGCCGTCATGCAGCGTTATTTCCAGCACTTTCACCAGGTTGAAATAGCCTGTTAGAATATAAGCTTCCTTGCCAAACGCGCCGGTTTCCACGCAGCCGCTGCAGCCGCCGGCCCGCGCGTCCTCGAGGGTTTTGCCCTGGCGCAGTTGTTCCTCGACCACGGTATCGGCATTGAAAATGGACGGAAACCCGTAGCCCTTGCTCAGCACCCGCAGCGTGTGCTTGAGGAAGGCGTCCGGATTCTTGCGTGAGAGTTGGATGTTGGTGCTCGGCTGGAGCAGGTGCATTTCGTCAACAATATCGAGCAACAGGTGCGACACCTCGTTGGAGCCATCGGTGCCGTCGCGCAGCAGTCCGCCAAGGTTGATATTGGCGAAATCGGTGTAGGTGCCGCTTTCCGCCGCGGTGACGCCGACCTTGGGTGGCGCGGGATGGTTGTTGAACTTGATGAAGAAACATTCTAACAACTCGCGCGCTGTTTCGCGGGTCAGGGTGCCATCGGCCAACCCTTGTTGATAGAAAGGCAGCAGGTGCTGGTCCAGGTGTCCCGGGTTGAAGGCGTCCCAGCCATTCAACTCGGTGATGACCGCGAGGTGGCAGAACCAATAGTATTGCAGCGCCTCGTGGAAATTGCGCGGGGCCCGGGCCGGGACATGACTGCACACTGCGGCGATGCCCAGCAATTCGGCCTTGCGTTGGGGATGGATTTCAGCAGCCGCCAGGTTGCGGGCCAGGTCGGCATGGCGGTTGGCAAAAACGATGACGGCGTCGCACGAAATATCAAAGGCCTTGAGTGCCTGGCGTTTCCGGCAGGCGTCCGCGTCGGTGAGAAAATCGAGCTTGGCGATGGCATCGGCGATGTCCTGTTTGAAGTCGAGCATGCCCTTGGCATAGATCTTGTCGTCGAGCACGGTGTGTCCCGGCGCGCGTTGTTCCATGAACTCGGTGAAGATGCCGGCAGTGTAGGCGGCGTGCCATTCCGGCGGCAATTCGGCAAACATCCTGTCGCGCATCGAGCGACCGCTCCAATACGGGATGACCGCTTGTTGGTAAGTGCGCAGGCATTCCTCATCCACGCGATACCAGGTCTTGGGCCGCGAGTTGAGAATCATCAGATCTTCAAGGCTGTGACAGGTCAACTCGGGGAAGGTCGGCACCACCTTGGGAGCCGGGCCGCGTTCGCCGACGATGAGTTCGTCCGCGCCGAGGAAGATTGTCTGGTGTTGGCACAAGTGCAGGAACGAGCGGGCACGCAACACCGGCACCGGGAACTTGCCGGCGTTGTCCTGATAGAAAGCGGTGAGCAATGCCGCACGCTCCGCTGAGATGGACGGGGGGGTGTCCAGGCTGCATTGGCGCAATTTGGTGGTTCTTTCGGTCATGATTGTGGTGGGGCTGTATTTTTTGTTAGCAGGCGATGATCTAACCGCCGATGGTTGCTTGCAAGCCGGCGTCGTGGAAGATCCTGACGGCCGCTTCCATAAGTTCCACGGAAGGGGCCTGCACGCCAGCGAGGGTGTGGGTTTGGCCAAGCCGTGCGAACTTGTCGAGTCCGGTGCGGTGAAACGGCAACAAGTTCACCAGCGTGACGTGCCGCAGGCCCAGCACGAACTCCGCGATTTGGGTGAGGTTGTGGAGGTCGTCGTTGAGGCCGGGCACCACCGGCAGGCGGATCCAGATGTTGCGATGCACCCGGTCGAGCCGCTTGAGGTTGTCCAGGATGAGCGTGTTAGAAACGCCGGTGAGTTGCAGGTGCCGGCCTTCGTCAAGGGCTTTCAGGTCGTATAAGACGAGATCGGTTAATTCCGCCGCGGCCAGCAGATGCCCGGTCTGGCCGCAGCCGGTGGTATCCAACACGGTGTGCAGACCCTCACGGCGGCAGGCTGCCAGCAAGGCTAGCAGAAACTGTGGTTGGCTCAGCGGCTCGCCGCCCGAGATGGTCACCCCTCCGTCCGATTCATCGTAAAACACCCGGTCCTTGAGCACGCTGGCCATCACTTCCGCCACCGCCATGCGGTCACCGAGCCTCTGACGGGCCGCGGTCGGGCAGGCGTCCACACAGCTGCCGCACAAGGTGCAGCTCTCATCGCGTGCCGGCAGGCAACCCTCGCCACGGGTTGCCATCGGCTGCGGGCAGGCCGCGCGGCATTCACCGCAGTCGAGGCAGCGGCCGGTCTGGATGACAATTTCCCGCTGGGGTGAGATTCCTTCCGGGTTGTGGCACCACAGGCACCGGAGCGGACAGCCTTTGAGAAACACGGTGCTGCGAATCCCCGGCCCGTCGTGCAACGAGTATTTCTGAATATTGAAAACCAACCCGGTTTGTGACATTGGCAGCGCTATCCCTGATCGATGGTTTTTTCGGTCTTGGCGTCGATGATGGCGAAGC
>JBAXOF010000026.1:0-24662 GCA_037133375.1 Verrucomicrobiota bacterium
CGCGGGCATGCAGCATCACCTCCTCGCGCTCTAACAACACATGGCTTTCCAGCTCTGTCTTGTAGCGGGCGGATTGGGCGCAATAGGCACAATCCTCGGAGCAACCGCCGGTCTTGATGGAGAGCAACGTGCAGAGCTGGATTTTTCCCTCCGGGAAATTTGCCTCATGCACCTCGTGGGCGCGCTTGAGGAGCGCGAAAAAGGGCAGGTCGTAGAGGGCTTGGAGTTCGGATAGATTCATGGGGGGGGAAATGAAAAAGTGAAAAAGTAAGTAGGTGCAGCTAGGGTGCCTCTTCTCTTGCCTCTTCTGGTCTTGCGTCTTGGGTCTTCAAGTCTTGGGTCTATCCCTATCGCGCCCACTTGCCGGAGACGGAGGGGAGTTTACCTTGGCCCACCACTTCGTAGTTGGTGGCACCGACGGCCCCTTCGAGGGGGATGCCGGTGGCGCGTTTCCAAGCCGCACTCATGCTTTCGGCGGTGTGACAACCCCAGCTTTTGCAGTAGGCGTTGCGCGCGAAGACCGAGGCCTTGATGCGGGGCAGGTCGCGTTCGTGCAGCCAGGCGATGGAAATGGCCATGATGTCATTGCTGTAATCGAGCATGAAGGCATAGCGGTTGGAGTGGCCGAAGAAATCGAAGGTGGTGATGGATTGGGGCGGGCGGGAGTTGATGGCGTGGATGAGATCGCCGCCACTGCTGACCCAGATGAGGGTGGCGTGGTTTTTGGCGGCAACCTCGGAAATCCAAGTGGTATAAGGGCGGCTGTCTTCACGGCCGCGGGTTTGGTAGCCTGGTTGATAGACCATCCACACCAGCTTGGCATCCGCGCCGTAGGCTTGGTGGATTTCATCCATGCGCAAGGTTGAGGCGCGGACGAAGTTGGCCCACCAGTGGTCGTGGCGGTCGTCCTTGACGCGCAGGTTTTCCCAGCGGCGCAAGGCCGGCCCACCAGTGACAATGACATGCTCCGCCTGACTCCAAGAACCAAGCAGGAACGCAGCGAAGGTAAGCAGACGGAGCAGTCGGGTCATGGAAGCGAATGCGGATTAGGCGGCGTGAGTGCTGCCATGGCGGATGATTTCCAAAAAGCTCTGGGGCTCCAAGGCCGCGCCGCCGATAAGCGCGCCATCGATGTCCGGGCAGGCCATGAGTTCCGCGGCATTGCCAGGTTTGACGCTGCCGCCGTATTGGATGCGGAGTTTGGCGGCGGTGTCCGCCCCGTAGAGCCCGGCCACAACTGAGCGGACGAAGGCGTGAGCGTCCTGGGCTTGCGCCGAGGTGGCGGTGACGCCGGTGCCGATGGCCCACACCGGCTCATAGGCGATGACGATTTCGGCCATATCCTTCTCAGAGACGCCCTTGAGGCCATCCGTGATTTGGGTGCTGAGGACGGTTTCGAGTTGGCCGGCCTCGCGCTGGGCGAGGGTTTCACCGATGCAGAAGATGGGTTTAAGATTCGCCTCGCGGGCCTTGTGGATCTTGGCGTTGATGATGGCATCGGTTTCGCCGTAGATAGCGCGCCGTTCACTATGGCCGATGATGACATAGTGGACGAAAAATTCGCGAAGCATGAGCACACTCACCTCGCCGGTGTAGGCACCGGCGTCATATTGCGAGCAATTTTGGGCGGCGATTTGAATGGCTTGAGCTTCCTTGCTGGCCCCGGGGGAATGCAGGATATCGGCGAGTTTGGCGAGTGAGACAAACGGCGGAGCGATGACAATTTCAGCAGGAAATGCCTGACCCTGGGTTTTGGAGAGGAAACTTTTGAGAAAATCCTCGGTGGCGGAGGGCCCCAGGTTCATTTTCCAGTTGGCGGCGAAGATCGGTTTGCGGTTCATGGGGTAGGTATGTTAGGGATCGGGATAGGTGTGAGGGAATCAGGCTTCGCTAAGGGCGGCCACGCCGGGCAGCACCTTGCCTTCGAGAAGTTCGAGGGAGGCACCGCCGCCAGTGGAGATGAAGGTCATCTGGTCGTCGAGACCGAATTGGTTGACTGCGGTGACCGAGTCGCCGCCACCAATGATGGTGGTGGCACCGCGGCGCGTCGCTTCGGCCACGGCTTCGGCCACGGCGCGAGTGCCTTTGGCAAAGTTTTCGATTTCGAAGACGCCGACGGGGCCGTTCCAAATGATAGTTTTGGCGTCGAGGATGATCTTGCGGAACTCCTCGATGGCGACGTCGCCGATGTCGATACCCATCCACCCCTCTGGGACACCTCCGCCCTGCTCGTAAAGTGCCGAGCAACGGGTTTGCGCGCCGTCTTCGAATTTATCGGTTTTGCGGGTGTCGGCGGGGAGGATGAAGTTCTTGCCCATGACTTTGGCATGGTCGAGGATTTCGAGGGCGAGGTCGAGTTTATCGGCTTCCACGCGGCTGCCGCCGATATCGTAGCCTTTAGCCTTGAAGAAGGTGAAGGCCATGGCGCCGCCGATGAGGATGGTGTCGGCCTTTTCCATGAGGCTCATGATCACCTGGATTTTGTCGGAGACCTTGGAACCACCCATGATGACGACGAAGGGGCGGGCCGGATTGGCCAGTTCGCCCTGCAGGTATTTGAGTTCGCGCTCCATCAGAAACCCCATGGCGCTTTGCTTCACATAATGGGTGACCCCCTCAGTGGATGCGTGGGCGCGGTGAGCGGTGCCAAAGGCGTCGTTGACGTAAATGTCCGCCGTGGCGGCGAGTTGTTGGGCGAAGGCGGGATCGTTGGCTTCTTCGGCGGCGTGGAAGCGGGTGTTTTCCAGGATGATGACCTCACCGGGTTGGAGCGCGGCGCGCATGGCGGCAGCTTCCGGGCCGACACAGTCCGGCGCGAGTTTGACGTCTTGGCTGAGGAGGGTGCCAAGGTGGGTCGCGGTGGGAGCCAGCGAGTATTTGGCATCGGGGCCGCCTTTGGGACGACCCAAATGAGAGCAAAGAACGAGCTTGGCACCACCGGCAAGAAGGTGACGGATCGAAGGCAGGGCGGCTTGGATGCGGGTGTCATCGGTGATGGCACCGTCTTTGAGCGGGACATTGAAGTCCACGCGCATGAGAACTTCTTTGGAGGAAACGTCGAGGTTGCGGATGGATAACTTGGCCATGGGGAAGGAATACCGCCCGAGAGCCGCCCTGGTGTCAAGCAATGCCTGCAAAACTGTGGCCTATTTCTTCCAGCCGTTGTCCTTGACCATCTTGTCGATCGCCGCTTGCGCCGGCAACCCCTCGGGCAGGAACTTGAATCGGACAAGATAATCGACCGCGCCGCGCATCTGCAGAACCTCACGCTTTTTCCCCGCCATCTCGGCAGCTGGCACCTGCTGCATCGCGCTCACCCAGGCGGCGATTCCCGCCTCCGCTTCCTTGCTGGTGGCGGCGTCCACTTCATAGCACAGCGACTCCATCTGGCGCAGCAATTTGGCATGGCCTTCCAGCTTGGCGGCATCGTGGCGGATGTTCTTGGCAATCTCGAGCTTTTTGGCAGTGGCGGCCTCCGGCGGCATGGCCCCCATATCCCCGCCATCGACCGCCCGCGCCGGCAGCGGACGATACCAGATATTGCGATAGCGCACCGGGTTGCCGTGGTCCTGCAACTTGAGCGGACCCTTATCGAGCAGCGGATGGTCGCTGCTGCGGCCCATGTGGCCGCCGCCGCCTTCCAATGGCGTGGCCTCCTGCACCACCACCCCGTTCATCATCACGCTAAAGTGACCGCTATCGAGCATCTTGCCATCCTTGAAAATCGGCCGCCGGAAAATGATGTCATAAACCTGCCATTCGCCGGGGGCGTGCAGGGCATTGGCATACGGCGGATTGACGCCATACACCGACCCGGCAAACCCGTCCGCATAAGTCGGATTGCTAAAATTATCGAGCACTTGAATCTCGGTCTGGCCCATGAGGAAAATCCCGCTGTTGCCGCGGCCCTGGCTGTTGCCTTCCACCTTGGACGGGGCCGCCCACTCGACGTGCAACTGGCAATCGCCAAATTGTTCCTTGGTGCGGATGTAGCCGGACCCTGGCACGCACTGCAAGGTGCCGTCCTTAACGACCCACTTGGTGGGTTCTGGGACTTTCTTATCCGCCTCCCACTTGTTCAGCGTGGCGGGCGTGCCGTCAAACAACACGATTGCATCCGACGGCGGACGTCCCGGTTGCTCGGCCGTGCTAAAGGATCCGGGCGTGACCAAGGGTGGCTGCGGACGGTTCATGTCATGGATCGCCCACGGATGGGTGGCATCCGGCGGATCCCCGTAAAACGCACCATCGGCAAATACCGGAGAGGCACTCAAAGCAACGGCGCAAAGCGGAACAACGGCAGCAATGGGACGAATCAACATGACACCTGTCTATTCCCTACCCGCCCCACCGACAAGCCCCGTTTTTCAAAAAACGCCTGACTGTTACTTATATCTCAGGCCAGCGGGCCGGGCCCGCCTCAGCCAGGCCAAGCCCCCCTTGACAAGTCGGCTCACGCATTGTTGAGTCCCTCCGGACTAATCCATGGTTCTCCGTCCCCGCGCATGACCTCGCTCAACCCCACCCGCATCTGGCTATTGGCATTACTGGCCGTCTTTGGCATGTCGCCGGTGGCCGATGCGGCGGCCACCCCAGCGGCACCGACCTATTGCAGCGCAGCGGCGAGCGGCTACACAGTGGACACCGCGATCATCACCATCAGATGGATTGACAATTCGACGGATGAAACCGCTTGGGTCGTGGAAAAAAGCGTGGACACCGGGGCATACAGCGTAATCCCCCCACCTTCTGCCACCACCACCACCGCCACCGGTGGCGTCGTCAGTGTCCAATGGATAGCGCCGACGCAGGCGTATAATAAGGTTTACCACTTCCGGGTCCGTGCCTCCAACGGCACTGCCCTCTCTAACTACTCCAATCAAGCCACAGTTGGGACATGGAACCTGAATGGTCCCATCAACCTCACCGCCACCGCAGTTCCTAATGATCCGTTCAATGTGACGCTGCGGTGGGAGGAAAACTCGGTGGCCGAAGATGGCTTTGCCATCGAACGGACGGTGGGAAGCGGCGCATGGGAGTTTCTGGGCACCGTGGGCCGCGATGTGTTGTCCCTCACTGCCAATCGAATTGCCCCGCTGGGATCCTACAGTTTCCGCGTCCGGGCCATCAAGATAGGCGCCCCCACCACGCCCGGTTCGGGCACCGCAGGAGTGAATGTTTCCATTTATTCCACCACCGCCACCCTCACCGCCGGGTCCTACACGCTGAGCGCCACGAAGGTCCCAGGCCTGCCCATCGTCAATCTCTCATGGCCCGACCTGCCGAGCGAAGATGGTTACCAAATTCTCGTCAAGGCCGCGGGGGACGCCTCGTATTCCATCCTTGCCGAGGTTGCCAAGAATGTCACCACCTATCAGGCCACCTCCACGTATTTCCAACCGGCCAAGACCTATACCTTTGCGGTGTGTCCATTCAAAGGCACCAGCGCCACCGGCATCATGGGCATTTCCAGCGAGCCGAGCGTCACCACCGATGCCTACACCCTGACGGCCACGATGGTCACCGGCCAACCCGTGGTCAACCTCTCATGGCTCAACCTACCGACGGCGTCAGGCTATCAAATTCTCATTAAGAAGAGCACGGATGCCTCGTATTCCGTCCTGGGTGAGGTGGCCGCAAATGTCACCACCTATCAAGCCACAACCCCTACCCTGGTGGCGGCCACGACTTATTCGTTTGTCGTTGAAGCCTTCAGTGGCACCAGCGCCAACATCATCTGCGAGTCCAGCGTGGCGAGCGCCACCCTTGATGGCATGACCAGCTTGAGCGGTGCCTCGGGCACGCCTGGCAGTGCGTTTACCCACACTTTCACCCATGTTTCCGCGGCGGCGGTGACGTCCCGCAGTCTAACTGGAACTCCGTCCACCCTCACCTTTGACAGCGGCAGCGGCATCCTCAGCGGGGTGCTTCCGGCCGCAGGCAATTACGCCTTGCACTACACGGTGAACCTCAGCAATAGCAGCATCCTGACCCAAACATTCACCCTGCGCGTCCGCCCACCGGCAGGACCGCCCGTCGTGGGCACGCTCATTCCGGCATGGACCGGCGTGGCTGGTGCCAGCCGCGACACCCCGCTGGCCGGCACCTTCACCGACGCCGAGGCGGAATCCGCCGTGCGGGTCAGCACCACCCTTGGCAGCATGGATTTCATTCTGTTCGATACCGCGACCCCGGCCACCGTCACTAATTTCAAAAACTATGTGAATGCCGGAAAATACACCGATATGACCTTTCACCGCAGCGTCGCGGGCTTCGTGATCCAGGGCGGCGGCTTCAAGGGCGCGGGCACTGGCAGTAATTTCCTCAGCATGCTCACCTATCCGCCGGTAACCAATGAGCCGGGCATCGCCAACGAACGCGGCACCATTTCCATGGCCAAGCTGGGCGGCGATCCTAACAGCGCCACCAGCCAGTTCTTCGTCAGCCTGGCTGACAACCGGTCGAATCTGGATTATCAGAATGGCGGTTTCACAGTGTTTGGGCGGGTCGCGGGCAATGGCATGACGGTGGCGGATGCCATCAGTCATCTTCCCACCAGCACCTATAACTTGTTGTTAGATGGCGGTGCCACGGCCACGCCTTTCAGTGATTTCCCGATGAATGCCGCCAGCGCGCCCAACCCGATGGATCAGACCATGCTGACGAAAATCAACTCCGTCGCCGCCATTCCCACCCTCAGTTATAGCATCACCGGCAACACCCGTCCGGACGTCGCCACTGCCAGCATCGTCAATGGCCAACTCCATCTGGTGGGCCTGTCCGGTGGCCAAACCACCCTCACCGTCACCGCCACGGATCTGGACAATCTCACCACCACCCAAACCGTGGTGGTCAACCTCAGCAACAGCTACAGCGCCTGGGTGGCATGCAACACGTTCCCCGGCGGGCAGAATGCGGCCCTGCAAGATCCGGATGGCGATGGTCTAACCAACTTACAGGAGTATGCGTTCTTCGGAGATCCCTCCATCTCCAGCATGGCTCCGCTTCCCACATGCGGGATCAACGGCGCGGCACCGGCCGCACAATACCTTACCCTGACTTTTGCCGTGCGCAAATTCGCCACCGGGCTCGGTTATGTCGTGGAGGCTAACAATCAACTGGACGGCACCTGGACCGAGGTGTGGAAAACGGCGGATGGCTTTGGCACTATCCAAGTGCTCAGCGCCTTGGACCAAGCCGACCGGACAGTGGTCACCATCAAGGACAATGCCGCGATGCCCCCCCAGGCGCAGCGCTTCATGCGGGTCAAAGTCGTGCAAGATTGATCGCCGCCAGCCTCACGCTGCCTGGGATTTGACCCAGGCAGCCAGCTTGGCATCATTGTCACCCGCGGCCCACACGTGGCGGAGGAAATCCGCAGGATGAATCGAGCCGTGGTTGCGCAGGAAATTGCGGTCGCCGCCGCAGCCAAACATCATGTCCGGATCAAGCTCGCCGCGGAGCTTGGCGCGGGCTTTGGTTAGGATACGCGGCAGATAGGCGATCCCCTCCAACTCATGGCCGAAGCTCGGAAGTTCCTCGCGGGTGAGGATTTTCTGGCTGGTGATGCCATGCTGGAATGTTAGGAAATAATCACGGCGCACGGCGGCCACCAGCAGGGCGGTGGAGGCGCTGGGCACCCCTTCCTCGCAGCTGTCCTCAACAAAATCAAAAAACTCCCGGGGTTGGTAGCCAATTGTTGTTAGGAAAGCGATGTCTTCACCGCTGTAGAATTTTTCCAGGTCGCGCACCCCGCTGTGGTAGGTGGCGCAGCAACTGTCGAATAGGGCGAGAAAATAGTCGTTCCAGATCATGAGGGTGTGTTATGTTAGGTTTTAGGCGGTGGTGTCTTTCTCGGCGGCGGTGGGCGGGGCGATGCTGTCAATGACGGCGAGCAGCGACTCACTGAGCGGTGCGGCCCGCAGGGCGTCGAGGCAGTCATCGAGTTGGGCGACGCTGCGCGCGCCGATGATGGCGGTGGTGACTGCTGGCGAGCGCAAGGCCCATTGCAGGGCCAAATGGTGCAGCGGCATGCCGTGAGCCACGGCCAACTCGTTCAAGGTGCGGATTTTTTCCTGTTGGGCGAGCACCTGCGCGGGTTGGAGCAAGCCCTCGGCGCGGGCGGCGCGCGAGCCATCGGGGATGCCATCGAGGTATTTGGGCGTGAGCATGCCCTGTGCCAGCGGGCTGAACACCGCGCAGCCGAGGCCTTCCTCCAGCAACCAATCGAGAATGCCCGCGCTTTCCGGCCAGCGGTTGAGCAGCGAGTAAGGCGCTTGATAGATCAGGCAGCGGATGCCCATATCCTTGAGGATGCGGACCGCTTTCTTAAGGCGCTTGAGCGGGTATTTGGACAGCCCGACGTAGAGGGCCTTGCCGCTATGGACGGCACCGGCCAGCGCCGCCATGGTTTCCTCAAGGCGGGTGGCTGGGTCAGGGCGGTGGGAGTAGAAAATGTCCACATACGCCAGGCGCAGGCGCTTGAGGGATTGATCGAGCGAGGCGAGCAAATGCTTGCGCGAGCCCCACTCGCCGTAGGGGCCGCCCCACATTTCGTGGCCGGCCTTGGTGGCAATGACCAACTCGTCGCGGTGGCAAATGAAGTCCTCGACCAAGATACGGCCGACGTTTTCCTCGGCGGAGCCGGGCGGCGGGCCGTAGTTGTTAGCCAGATCGAAATGGGTGATGCCGCGATCAAAGGCGCGGCGCATGATCTTGCGCGCCTCCTGGAAATCATCGTTGCGCCCGAAGTTGTGCCAAAATCCGAGGGAAATGGCCGGCAACGGCATGCCCGAGTCGCCGCAACGGCGGTATGGCATTCGGCTGTCGTAGCGGTCAGGGTCGAACATGGGGGAGAATTGCATGTGAATCCGTGTTTGCCAAGCAATAGAATCCATTTCTGTGACGGCGCATTGCCAGCACAGGGCAACCGTTGAAATAAATTGGGCCCGCCGCTGCCGACTTGGGCGTGGCAATTCTTTTTTTCTCCAAATCCTTGCCATCGGCAGGGCCTTGGTTTATCCCTGCGCACCTATGGCCAACTATCGAGTTCTTGTTTCCGACCCAATTTCTGAAAAAGGCGTGGAAGCGCTGCGTTCCACCCCGGAAATTTCCGTGGATGTGATCACCGGGCTCAAGCCCGACGAGTTGCTTGCCATCATTGGTGATTACCACGGCCTGGTGATCCGCTCCCAAACCAAGGTGACACCAGCGGTGTTCGCGGCGGCCAAAAACCTCAAAGCCATTGGCCGCGCCGGGGTCGGGGTGGACAATGTGGACCGCGCGGCCGCCACCGAACACGGCGTGGTGGTGATGAATACCCCCAGCGGCAACACCATTTCCACCGCCGAACATGCCTTCACCCTGATGCTGTCGCTGGCCCGCAACATCCCGCAGGCCCACGCCTCCATGCTCGCCGGCAAGTGGGACCGCAAGTCCTTCGAAGGGGTCGAACTCTTCGGCAAACGCCTCGCCGTCATCGGCATGGGCCGGATTGGCAGCGAGTTTGCCAAACGCGCCCAAGCCTTCGGCATGAGCGTCGTCGCCTATGACCCATTCCTCACCGCCGCCCGCGCCCAATCGCTCAAGGTCGATCTGGCCGAGTCCGCCACCGACGCCTTGCAGGGGGCCGATGTGGTCACGCTGCACATTCCGCTCACGCCGGAAACCAAGCACCTCCTCAATCACGAGCGCATCGCCCTGATGAATCCAGGCGCGCTCATCATCAACTGCGCCCGCGGCGGCCTCGTCGATGAAGTCGCCGCCAAGGCCCACTTGGATGCCGGGCAACTGGCCGGCATCGCCCTCGATGTCTATGAAACCGAGCCGCCAGCAGCGGACTTCCCATTGTTAGGGGTCAAAAAATGTGTATTCACCCCACACCTTGGAGCCTCCACGGCGGAGGCGCAGGAAAACGTCGGCATCGAGGTTGCCTATCAGATTCGGGATTTTCTCGTCAGCGGTGAGATCCGCAATGCCGTGAACATGCCCAATCTCGACAGCCACACGCTGGAAAGCGTGGGCCCCTACCTCACCCTTGCCAGTTCGCTGGGCAAATTGCTGTCAAAAATCGCCCCCGAACAATGCGACGCCATCCGCGTTTCCTACCTTGGCGCGGTCTCCGAGCTCGACACCGAGTTGATCACCCGCACCGTGCTCACCGGCTATCTTGCCAGTGCCCACACCGAGGCGCAGGCCAACCTGGTCAATGCCCCCGCGCTGGCCAAGGCCCACGGCATTAACGTCAGCGAAGCCACCGCCGCACTGGCCACCAACTGCACCGAACTGATTGAAGTGACCGCCATCAAAGGCGGCGAATCCTGCACGGTCGCCGGCACCTTCTTCGGCAGTGCCGCCCGCATTGTGCACATCGCGGGTCACTATGTGGAAACCAATCCGCGGGGCCGCTTCCTGTTTGTGGAAAACGACGACCGCCCCGGCATTGTTGGCACCATCGGCACCTCGCTGGGTAACGCCGCGATCAACATCGCCAACATGGCCCTGAGCCGCACCAGCGATCGCACCCGCGCGGTGACCGTCATCGAGGTGGACTCCGAACCGCCCGCCAGTTTGTTGGAAAAACTCCGCAACACCCCTGGAATCATGCGGGTTCTGAGCTTCGAACTGTGAAAGCCATTTTTTCTGGAAATTTCCGTTGCCAAGTCACAAGCCCCAAGATTAACCTCCCCTCGACATGAAAAAGTTCGTCGTTATCGCCACTGTGCTGATCACTTTCGCAGGCTTCGCTGCCGCTGACATTCAGTCACCTCCCGGCGCGAGATTCACCTCCACCCGCAAGCTCGGCCGGGCCTTCAGCAACATCCTCTATGGATTTATTGAAATCCCCGAGCAAATCGCCCGCAAGAACGATGCCGAGGGCCGCAAGGTCGGCTGGAGCTACGGGGTGGTCGATGGCACCAACCGTGCGCTGCGCCGCTTCGGCTATGGTTTCTACGAGCTATTCACCTTCACCTGCCCCACCTACCGCGGCACCTTCAAGCCGCCGTATGAACGCTGCGGCGAGGATAACCGCATTGAGATGAACGTCGCCGACGGCCTCTCGGAATTCCCGCCGGAACTCGGCTTCGAGACCTACTTCAAATATGCCCGGACGCAATCCTACTAAGACGCGCTCCATTTTCTTGTCCCGGCAGAGGTTATCACCCTGCCGGGATTTTTTTTGCGGCAGGTTTTACGGCAGTCTCACTTGGTCGCCGGCAACTGACCCAGCCATGCCACAAACGCGGATGCATCCGCCGGCATGGGAACCGCGTGTTTTTCCTTGGCGGCGAGGCATGCGAGGCGCTCCGGGATCACCACCCGGCCGGATCCTAACACCCTGTCGAGAACTTCCGGGAATTTGGATGGGTGCGCGGTTTCAAAAATGACGGTGACCGCCTCCGGATGAGTGCGTTGCCATTGCTTAGCGGCGCACCAACCCACGGCACCATGGGGATCGAGAATGTAGTGATGGTTCTTCGCCACTTCCAGAATGGCCGCACGCGTTTCCTCATCACTTACCGTGCAGCCACTCACCCGGCTGCGCATCGCGTCCTGAGCGCCATCAAACAAGGCAAGCATCCGGGCAAAATTCGAGGGCGCGCCCACATCCATCGCGTTAGAGAGCGTGGTGAGACTCGGACGCGGCGCATAAGGATGCCCGGCGAGGTATTGCCTCAACACGTCATTGCGATTGTTGGCGGCGATGAATTGTCCCACCTTCAAGCCAAGCCGTTCGGCAAGCAGACCCGCCGTGAGATTGCCCAAATTCCCGGAGGGCACCACCATCACCGGCTCCACGCCCGCCGGCAGACACCTCGCACTGTGGATGTAGTAAAAAATCTGCGGCACCAACCGTGAGATGTTGATCGAGTTCGCCGAGGTGAGCTGCAGGCGCTCGGCCAAACCCGGATCTAACAAGGCAGCCTTCACCAGGCGCTGGCAATCATCAAAGGTGCCATCCACTTCAAGCGCGGTGATATTGCCGCCAAGGGTGGTGAGTTGTTTTTCCTGGAGTCCGCTGACTTTCCCTTGCGGATAGAGAATGATCACGCGGATGCCCGGCACGTTATGGAAGGCATGGGCCACCGCGCCGCCAGTGTCACCGGAAGTGGCGACCAACACGGTGAGCAATTTTCCATCATCGCGGGTAAGCCACCCCATCAACCGTGCCATGAAGCGTGCCCCAAAATCCTTGAAGGCAAGCGTCGGCCCATGAAACAATTCCAAAATATATTGATGCTCAGTGAGTTGCACCAGCGGCGCGTCAAAGGTGAGCACTTCATCGACGATGGCACGCAAGGCGGCGGCCGGCATGTCCTCACCGAAAAACGCCTGCGCCACACGAAAGGCAATTTCCTGAAAGGTGAGGTCGCGCCAGGCATGCCAGAAATCCTCGCCTAACACGGGAAGCCGCTCCGGCATGTAGAGACCGTTGTCCGGCGGCAGCGAGGACAACACCGCCTCTTTCAGGGAAACCCGCTGCGCGGGATTGTTAGTGCTGATAAATTGCATGATGGCCGGTTGTGGAATGGGGCTTAGCCGATCACCGCATGGACCGACCGGCGCGCCGCAGCCGTTGTGGCCGATTTCCCGCGGCTTGGCAATCCGTGAATTGCCGTTGACGCAGGCGAAGCGAACCGCCACCCTTAGCTTACTCCCCGATGACCGCGACGCCTCCCAACCGCCCTGCCGCAGCAGGGGCCCGCCCGTTGATCTATCAACTTCTGGTCCGCACTTTCGGCAACCCCAACGAAACCCGCAAACCCAACGGCACCCTGGCGGAAAACGGCTGCGGCAAGTTCCATGACATTACCCCGACCGCGCTGGCCGCCATCAAGGAACTGGGCTTCACCCACCTGTGGCTCACCGGCGTGTTGGAGCAGGCGAGTGGCACGGCCTATCCCACGCGCCCGGCGGACGTTGCGGACATTCTCAAGGGCATCGCCGGCAGCCCCTATGCCATCCAGGATTATTTCGATGTGTGCCCGGACTACGCACAAGTCCCGGAGCGCCGGATCGATGAATTCAAGGACTTGTTGGACCGCTGTCACGCCCTCGGGCTCAAGGTGCTCATCGACTTCGTGCCCAATCATGTCGCCCGCTCCTATGCCTCCGATGTCCGGCCCGACTTGTCCTTTGGCACGGGCGATGATCGCAGCAAATTCTTCGCCCGCGACAACCATTTTTTCTATCTGCGGGTGACCGATGCCGGCGGTGGTCCGCCGCTCAAGCTGCCGACGACCGGGCGACCGGGATGCACCGGCATCTACGCGCCGGAGGATACTTACGGGCGGGTCACTGGCAACAATGTGATTTCCTGGGCACCGGCGGCCACCGATTGGTATGAGACGGTGAAGTTGAACTACGGCCATGATTTCACCACCGGCCGCGACACCTCCCATCTGCCAGGGCCGGATGCCGCGCCTGCCGCCGTTCCCAATACCTGGCGCACCATGGATGCCATTCTCGCTTATTGGCAACACCTGGGTGTCGATGGCTTCCGCGTGGACATGGCCCATCTGGTGCCCATCCCGTTCTGGCAGTGGCTGGTCAACCGCGCCCGCGCCCGCCACCCCGGCGTGTTTTTCTGCGCGGAGGCCTATGACAACGACCCCGCGAAGCTAACCGACGGGCAGGTGTTGGATGAGCTACTGCAGGCCGGATTCGATGCGGTCTATGATGATCCAAGTTATGCGGTGCTGAAAGGAATCTATCAATCAGGCAAGTGGGCGAACGATCTCGATCACCTGCTATTCACCGGCGCGCGCTTCCATCACTCCCTGCGCTATGCCGAGAACCATGACGAGGTGCGCCTGGCCAATCCCCATGTCTGGGGCGGCCTGGGCATGCGGGTTGGCAGACCGGTTAGCACTGTTTTGTTAGGGATGGGCCGTGGCCCCGTCATGATCTATCATGGCCAGGAAGTCGGCGAACCTGCCGCAGGAGTCAAAGGCTTCGCCGGGGATGACGCGCGCACCAGCATCTTTGACTACGGGTCCATGCCGGAGTTCACCAAATGGGTCAATGGCGGCCACTACGACGGCGGCCGCCTCAACGCCGCCCAACAGGCGCTGCGGGCATGGTATGGCAAACTGCTCAAGGTGCTGTGCCAACCGGCCTTTGTCGCCGGCGGGTTCTACGGCCTCAACACGGCCAACCGCGATAATCCGGACTTCGGCCGACTCGCCGGCGAATCCCCCTCAGGCCACTGGCTCTACGCCTTCCTGCGCCACGATGCCGCGTCCGGCCAGGCGTTTCTCGTGCTCGCCAATTTCCACGGCTCGGCCACCCTCCACAATGTTAGAGTGCGCATCCCGCAGGCCGCGGGCGAACTGCTAGGCCGCGCGCCCGGCGGCCCATGGCAGGTGACCGACCGCCTCGCCACCACCTGGACCGGCACGGTTGACGGGTCCAGCCTTGCAAGCGCCGGTCTTGCCGTGCCGGACATGCCACCGTGCAGCGCCTTGATGCTGGAATTCAACATTCCACATCCAACATTGCCGCGGCGGGCGCGATAGACGACTCCGCTTTTCGCTTTGCGATTCGCAATTTGGGAGTTAGCTTCCTTGCACACCTTGCCCGCGCCGCGTCCGCAGGCCTGACCGCTGACCGCCACTCGCCAACTGCAACAACGCCCCATGTCCTTCGACCCCTTCAATATCGGCCATGTCCCAGTGGGCGGTCCCGTGCCGTTTTTCATCCTTGGCCCCTGCGCCTTGGAAAGCGAATCCTTCGCCTGGGAAATGGCCCGCTCGCTCAAGGAAATCGCCGAACGCACCGGCATTCATTTCCTCTTCAAAGCGTCCTTCGACAAGGCCAACCGCACGTCCGTCGGCTCGTTCCGCGGGCCCGGACCGGCCGCCGGTTGCCGCATCCTCGGCGAGATCGCCAAGGAACTCGCCATCCCCGTCACCACCGACATTCACACCGCCGCACAAGCGGAAATCGCCGCCGAACATGTCGATCTGTTGCAAATCCCGGCGTTCCTCTGCCGCCAGACAGATTTGCTGGAAGCCGCCGCCAAAACCGGACGGGCGGTGAATGTCAAAAAAGGTCAGTTCCTCGCACCCTGGGATACCGTCAACATTGCCGACAAGCTCCGTGCCTTCGGCTGCCAAAGATTCCTCCTCACCGAGCGCGGCACCACCTTCGGCTACAACAATCTGGTCACCGACATGCGCGCGCTCTACTGGATGCGCAAGGAAGGTCTGCCGGTGGTGTTTGATGCCACCCACTCGGTCCAGCGACCGGGCGGACTGGGCGGCAGCACCGGCGGCGACGGGGACCTTGCCCCCGTGCTGGCCCGCGCCGCAGTGGCCACCGGGGTTGACGGACTATTCATGGAAGTCCACTCCGATCCGGCCAATGCACTGTCGGATGGACCTAACCAAATCCCGCTGGAATTCATTGAGGATCTGCTGGTCAAGCTCATTGCCATTCATCACGCCTCGCACTGACCTCTTGCCTGCCCCATCCCCGCTTGACCGGCAAACTTCCAGCGCTTCTCTTGCTTGCTCCCGCCATGCTACTGGCGCAGGGCATGGATAGCACCGCCGCCAAGCAGAAACCCCCGATGACCTCATTGCTGCCTCCTGGCAGCCTCCTAACCGGCGTGATGCTCCCGCGCTACGATGAAAACCGCCGCCTGCTCGGCGTGCTGCGGGCCAAAACCGTGACTCTCGTCAGCTCCGAGATTCTAGATGGCGAGATGGTCTCCATCGAGTTATTCAATCCTGACCACAGCCCGCGGGCCCGCCTGGATCTGGCAAAAGCCA
Organism: Verrucomicrobiota bacterium; assembly: GCA_037133375.1. Taxonomy (GTDB): domain Bacteria; phylum Verrucomicrobiota; class Verrucomicrobiia; order Verrucomicrobiales; family Akkermansiaceae; genus Luteolibacter. The sequence continues at coordinate 15,777 of JBAXOF010000026.1, forward strand.
ATTTCAACCAAGACCAAGGCCGGCTCAGCACCACGGACAGCGTTGTGATTCACACCGAGCGCCTGGCCTCGACTGGCTCGGGACTCCTTTACGAGCTTGAACAAGCCAAAGGCTTTCTCATGGGTCCCGTCACCACCCGTCTCAAGGCACAACCTCCCACCATCATGCACACGTCCCCATCCCCCATCCATGCCACGGCGCTCCTGAGCGCCGCCATGTTGGTGCTGCCGGTTTCCACCACGCCTGCCGCCGACGTGGTTCTATCAAATGAGGCGAGCGCCTCGCCAAGCTCGGCCACCGCCGCACCCGCCAGTGGCCTGCGGGAGGTGCTCAATGCCTCCGCGGAAGCCACGCGTGCGGCCACGGCTTTTCTTGAGCAGGAAGAACTGCTCGCCAAAGCCGCGCCCGCCACTCCGGCACCCGTCGTGCAAGCCAAGGAGCTCGATGTCAAACCCGGCCCCAATGACACGGTCATCAACTGTGATGGCGGCGTGTATTTCGACACCAACAACGGGGTGCTCGTCTATCTGAAAAACGTCACCGTCGCCGACCCTCGCTTCACCCTTGATGGAGCCAATGAGATCAAGGTCTTCTTCGAGAAAAAACCCGACACCAAAGGCGCTGCCAAGCCCGACGCCAAGCCGGATGCCAAGCCCGCTGCCAAGCCCGCTGCCAAGCCCGATGCCAAGCCCACTCCCGGCGGGATGGCTGACAAGATCGGCGATGTGGAGCGGGTGGTGGCCACGGGCGCGGTGCATTTGCTGCAAAAACCCGCCGGCCAAAATGAAGCCGTCGAAGCGGCGGGTGCCGTGTTCACCTACGATTTCAAGACCGGGGAAATCATTCTCAGTGGCGGCAAGCCATGGGTCAAGAAAGGCGGCATGATCAGCCGCGCCAAGCAGTCCCAACAAACCATCCGCATCCTCGAGGGCAAGTTCAGCTTCTCCGAAGGCGGCACCGAGACGATCCTCCCGCTCGAACAAATGAACCAAAACAACGCCGCTCCGAACCATCCGCTCCTGCCGGGCGGCAAGCCGAAAAAATCCATTTCAAAGCCGTAAGCTTTCTGCCCATCATTTCCCTGCCAAGCGCTCATTGCAACCGGACCTGCGGCCCGCCCCCAACGGCCCTGCCCATCGCCTCACCTTCTGCCCCCCGCCCGATGCACGACCCCGGATCCACCTGCCGTCACACGGATTCTGCCGTCCTTTTTGCTTCCAACCTGCGCAAGACCTATAACGGCCGCGCGGTGGTCAATGGCATCTCCATCAGCGTCCAACCCCGGGAAATCGTCGGCCTGTTAGGACCTAACGGCGCCGGCAAGACCACCGCGTTTTACCTCATCGCCGGGCTCATTCCCGCAGACACCGGCTCGGTTCGCTTCAAGGGGCATGACATCTCCCACATGCCGATGCACCGCCGGGCCCGCCTCGGCTTGGGCTACCTGCCGCAGGAAGAATCCATTTTCCGCAAGCTCTCGGTGCTGGACAACCTGCTCGCCATTCTCGAAACCCGGCCGCACCTTGACCGCGCCGCGCGCTTGGAACGCGCCCATGATCTGCTCACTCGGTTCGGGATCGCCAAACTCGCCAAGGCCCATGCCATCACACTCTCCGGCGGGGAAAAACGCCGACTCGCCATTGCCCGCTCGCTGTGCTCGGACCCCAGCCTGCTGATGCTCGACGAGCCATTTGCCGGCATCGACCCAATCGCGGTGGAAGACATCCATCGCATTGTGCGGGAATTGCGCGAGCGCGACGGCCTGGCCATTCTCATTACCGACCACTCGGTGCGCGAAACTCTAACCATCACTGACCGCGCCTTCCTGATGCATGACGGACGCGTCATTCTTGAAGGGGCGTCCCTTGAATTGGTGGACGATCCCATCGCCCGCAAGCATTACCTGGGCGAGGATTTCCGGATGTAACCAAGGCCAGTTTGTCCCAAAATCCGCGCATCCTTCCAGAGTCGGCGCGGAGCACCCGCGTGGCATTTGGTGCAAGCTATTAACTGAACATGCCTGATAGTGCCATGCCCACCGCATCCTCCATCCCTTCATTCCAACAATGGCTGCACGCCACTTCCTCCGCCTTTCCGGCGGCCTGCTCGATCATCTTGCATGGCACGCCGGCGGCGCTCTGTCCGCGGATTTCCTCCGGGATTGCCGCCTATCTCAATGAGTATGACGATGATGGCGAAGGGCGCTGGCTGGCCGTGCCATCCGACCTCGTGCCATTGATCACGGACGATGCCGGGCACCGCCACCAACTTGGGTTGGCCGGTGAGGCGGAACACTATCAGCCCACCAACCCCTTTGGCATCCAACGCGCACTCGCGGCGCTGGCCGCCCGCGGTCGCGTCGTTTTGGACTCACCGCTGGCATCGGCGGCCACCTGTGGGCTCAGGAATGTCTTTCACGTCGGCATCGGACTGCCGCCCGACAGCATGGGGGAGTGCCACATCATTCTCAATCCGGGTCTGATCCAGATCAACTGTTTGCCTCAGATCGTGGGTGACGTGTTCCTGGAATGGCATAATAGCCATGGGCGCAAACCGGAGCCCTTGCACGGGCTGTAGGGATAGTGAATATTTTGCCGGTCGCCATGACCACCACCATCACCTACGACGACAAATCAGTTAGGCGGTTCATGATCGCCGCCATTTTCTGGGCCATTGTCGGCATGACGATTGGTGTCCTCCTCGCCAGCCAGCTCTCATGGTGGCAGATGAACGGGCATATTCTGGAGGTGCTGACCAAACCCCTCCATGATTGGGTGACGGCCAAATTCGGCTGGGACTGGTGGCCGTTTTTTAAGACCGATGGCATCTCCGGCCTCACCTTCGGCCGCTTGCATCCGCTGCACACCAATGCGGTCATTTTCGCCTTCGTGTGCAACATGATGTTTGCGGGGATCTATTACTCGACCCAGCGACTGTGCAAGGTGCGCACGGCATCCGACCTGCTCAGCGGCATCCACTTCTGGGGCTGGCAAGGCATGATTGTGGCGGCGGCCATCACCCTGCCCGCCGGCCTGACCCGCGGCAAGGAATACGCCGAGCTCATCTGGCCTATCAACCTCTGCGTGGTCGTGGTGTGGATCATTTTCGCTATCAACTTTTTCTGGACGCTGGCCAAACGCAATGAACCATGCCTCTACGTGTCGTTGTGGTTCTACATGGCCACCATCCTCACGGTGGCCATACCCTATATGGTCAACCATCTCTCGCTGCCCACCTCATGGACTCATTCCTATCCGATCTTCGGGGGCTTGCAGGATGGCCTGATCCAAGCGTGGTATGGTCACAATGCCGTCGCCTTCGTGCTCACCACGCCGATTTTTGGGATCATGTATTACTTTATGCCCAAGGCGGCCAACCGGCCGGTCTATTCCTATCGGCTCTCAATCATTCATTTCTGGTCGCTAATTTTCATCTACCTCTGGGCCGGTCCCCGCCATCTGCTCCACACCGCGCTGCCGGTATGGCTGCAAAACCTTGCCATGCTCTTTTCACTGGTGCTGTGGGCTCCCTCATGGGGTGGCGTGCTCAACGGCCTGCTCACCCTGCGCGGGGCTTGGCACAAACTGCGCAGGGATCCGGTGATCAAGTTTTTCGCGGCGGGTGTCACCTTCTATGGGATAGCCACCTTTGAGGGTCCGCTGATGGCTATCAAGGGAGTTAACGCCATTTCGCATGGCACGGATTGGACTATCGGCCACGTCCATTCCGGCACTCTCGGCTGGAACGGCTTCATGGCCGCCGGCATGTTCTACTGGCTCGCACCACGCCTTTGGAAAACCCAACTGTGGTCCAAGCCGCTGGCCGACATGCATTTCTGGACCGGCCTGGTGGGGGTTCTCCTCTACATCGCCGCGATGTGGCTTTCCGGGATTTCACAAGGCCTGTTGCTCAGCCAATTCAATCCGGATGGCTTCACCCCCAAATACCAGTTTTTAGAAACCCTGAAGAGCGTCCATGTCTGCCACGTGCTGCGTATCGCCGGCGGCTTGTTATACCTGTCTGGCTTTGTCATGCTAGCCTATAACGTCTGGCGCACCGCGCGCGCTGGCAGCCCCTATGATGAAACAGTCGAGCACGCCGTGCTCGAACCCTCACGCAAGGATAACATGACTTGGGCGGAGGCTTTCATCAACGACCCCCTTGCCTACATCTTTCTAGCAATCTGCTCCACGCTGCTGTGGTTATTTCTGCCGCCGCATGCGGACAAGGCGGCCTTGGTGCTGACCCTGCTGATCGTTATTAAAGCCGTTTATGCCTGCAATTCCTCCGCCGTGTGGACCCGCTGGCATGAGCGCATCATCGAAAACTACCTACCCTTGGCGCTGCTGATTTTCGTGGTGGCGTCCATTGGCGGCGCGGCGCAGATCATCCCCACCCTCATCGTCAACCGCGAAAAAAACCTCGAGAACCGCATCCAGGAAATCTATACCCCGCTCGAACTCGCGGGTCGTGACATCTTCATCACCGAAGGTTGCCACCTCTGCCATTCCCAGATGATCCGCACCCTCAAGGCTGATATCATGCGCTATGGCCGCCCAGGGGTCGCGGATGATTTTTCCCACGTCGGCGAGTCGCTCTACGACCATCCCTATCAATGGGGCTCCAAGCGCACCGGCCCCGATCTGGCCCGCGAGGGCGGCAGCCTTGACCAAGATTTCCAAGACAAGCCCTATGCCTTCATGCGTGCCGGCAAACGTGGCAATCAATGGCACTTCAAACATTTGCTCAGCCCGCGCCAAATCTCCGGCGGCTCTAACATGCCAGCCTTCCCCTGGCTCTTCGCGCAAGATGCCGACCTCCAGTCCCTGCCTAACAAGATTGCAGCCCAGAAAAAACTCGGCGTCCCTTGGCCGGACAAAGACCCGCAAGAAATCCGCGCCATGGCGGAAACCCAGTCCCGGGAAATCGCGGCTTCACTCGTGGCGTCCAAGGTCGGTCTGCCAACCCAGCCGCAACTCGCGGGTGATGCGTTGCGCGACTCCCTGGCCAAGACCAAGGTTGTGGCGCTCCTCGCCTACCTCCAAAAACTGGGGGTCTATCACCCCGTTACCAAGGAGGGCCCGGCCATGCCCATTCCCCTCAACCCGGACAGTTACCGGGCCAAGCCTCCCGCGCCCAAGACTAATCTAACCGCTCCGCCACCATGAGCGAGAAACCCAAACGCGGCCAATTTGCCCAGGAACAAGGCGAAATCATCCTGCGTGAACACGCCTTCGATGGAATTCAGCACTTCGACCAGAAACTCCCTAAGTGGTGGCTCTGCGCCTTTTATGGGGCAATCGCGTTTTTTGTAGGTTACTGGTTTATTTACTATGGGACCACACTGATTAAGAGCCCGCAGCAAGCCGTGACGGAACAAATCCGCGCTGTGCAAGCGGCTCAACTCGTGGAACTCAACAAAGCCATTACCGACCTCAACGATTCCATGCTCGTCCATGAGTTGGCTACCCATCCGCTTTACGTGGCCGCTGGCCAAGCGATCTTTATGCAGAATTGCCTTCCCTGTCATGGAGTGGATCTGAGCGCCACCAAGGATGATGGCAAAGGCAAACGCCTCCCACTTCCCGGACTTCCGCTCAACGATCATATCTGGAAATTCACCCACCAGCCGATGGGCCTGTTCAAGCTCATTAATAAAGGCTCGCCCCCTGCAAGCACCGGCAACAACGCCGCACGAATGCAGGCCTGGGGCCAGCAACTTTCTCCGGTGGAAATCGCCCAAGTCCTTGCCTATATCATCTCCAAAGTCCCCGCAGACTTCAAGGATGTCCCCATGTCCGAGACCCAGTGAGAACTCCGCGGGCTCACCCGCGGCGGATTTCCGACCCCTTGAAGCGGATGGCTATGCGATGGATTTTTTTCATGCGGCAGTGGATTTTGCCGCTGACAAGATCCACGCGCTCGGCCATCTCAATGTGATGCACATCGACCACGGCATGGTAGCCGCGCTCGGAAAAAATATCGATTAACATGCCCAGTGCGGTGGGTTCGGCTAACAAGGGATCCTCGCTGTCGAGGTTGGCATGGCCGGAGATGGCGTGGAGCTTGATGACGGGCAGCAGCGCGTCCTCAATGAAGGTCACCACCCGCTGCAACAACTCCGGCGTGTTGAGTTCATAGCCATCAAGGCGTTTCACCAGTTCCTGGCGCGCATGAATGATGATCTCGCTGGCCACCGGCAGCATCCGCAAACGGTTGTAGGTGAGCGGGTCGAGTTCCAGTGAGCTTTGGTATTCGAGTTCCTTGAGGATGTTTTGCTCCACCTCCGAAATCGTCCCCTGGGCATTGACCAGATGATAATGAAACACATCCTTGAGCGAAAGCAGCGCATCCCACGTCTGCTCCTTGAATACCCGGTAACGGCGCCCGGCCAGCCGCTCGTCAAAATCCGTGGCGCGTTTTTCTAGCAATGTTCCGTGCTGGGTGCGGCGCACTTCCTCGTTGTGCGCCCTGGCCTCGCGCCCGCGCTTGAGTTGGCGGGCGATGCTTTCCCGTTCATCAACGAAGAGCACGAGAATCTGCACCACCGGCTGGCGGAAATGGATGGCCAGCGGCGTGCCATAGTGTTCGCGCCAGAGCTGGGTCATTTTTTCATACAGCATTTTGAGGCACTCCACCTGCACCTTGGTGCGGGGAAAACCATCGAGGATGACCCCGTCGCGGTGCTCGGGTTTAAGCAACTCTAGCAGCAGTGTGGCAAGCACTTCGCGGTCGCCGATCATGCCGCCCGCGTCCTTGACGGCCTTCATGGCGGGCGAATCCAGCAGGGAACTCATGACGATGGGCTCACTGGTGAGGCCGCGGGCCTGGGAAATAAAGGCGGTATTGGTGCCCTTGCCGGAGCCGGGAGCCCCGCCTAACAAAATAATCTCCTTCGGAAAGCGCAGGTTCGCCAACCCGTAGTCCGCCTCGAGATCGGCCCAGAGCGGCTCGAAAATAATCCGCGCATCCTTGATTTCCAAATCCACAGGCGGGGCAAAGGTGGGTGGCGACGCTATCATGGGGACGGGCAGGATGAAAGTTTGGAACGGCCGCAGCAAGCGGAAAATGCGGCAGCGAAAGTGGCTTACCGCCGCTGTTTTTAGTGGTTTTCAGGGCGATTCACGGGTTGAATCGGCGGCAGCCACCATGTCCACTGAAAAGACCGCCATCACTCCGACCCGCGCCCAAGACTTTCCTGAATGGTATCAGCAAGTCATCAAGGCCGCCGACCTCGCCGAAAACTCGGAAACCCGTGGCTGCATGGTCATCAAGCCCTGGGGCTATGGGATTTGGGAACTCATCCAACAACAGTTAGACAGGCGCTTCAAGGCCACCGGCCACCAAAACGCCTACTTCCCCCTGCTCATTCCGCTTTCCTATCTGGAAAAAGAAGCTGAGCACGCCGAAGGTTTCGCGACCGAATGTGCGGTGGTCACCCACCATCGGTTAGAGTCAGTCAAGGACCCGCTCACCGGCAAGACCAAGCTCATTCCCACCGGCGAACTCGCCGAGCCCTATGTCATCCGCCCGACCTCGGAAACCATCATTGGTGCGGCCTTTGCCCGCTGGATCGAGTCGTATCGTGATCTGCCCTTGCTCATCAACCAATGGGCCAACGTGATGCGGTGGGAAATGCGCCCGCGCTTGTTTTTGCGCACCGCCGAGTTTCTCTGGCAGGAAGGTCATACCGCCCATGAAACCCAGGATGAGGCCCTCGTCGAAACCCGCATGATCCACCGGCTCTACGAGGAATTTCTCCGCGACCACCTCGCCATTCCCGTCGTTGCCGGCGAGAAAACCGAAAACGAACGCTTCCCCGGTGCCAACATGACTCTAACCGTCGAGGCCATGGTCCAGGATAACAAGGCCATCCAAGCCGGCACCTCCCACTACCTCGGCCAGAATTTCTCCAAGGCCCAGAACATCGCCTTCGCCGGTCGCGATGGCCAGGTCCAACACGTCCACACCACCTCATGGGGCGTTTCCACCCGTCTCATTGGCACACTCATCATGGCCCACTCGGACGATGATGGTTTGATCCTGCCGCCGCGCGTCGCCACCCAACAAATCGTCATTCTCCCGATCACCCCCAAAGAAGACAGCAAACAGGCGGTGCTCGACGCCTGCCAGGCGCTGGCCGCAACCCTCCGCCATCAAACGTATTGCGGCGAGCCGCTGCGCGTCCATGTGGACACCCGCGACTTGAGCGGCGGCGTCAAAAAATGGGAGTGGATCAAAAAGGGCGTGCCTGTCCGCATCGAGATCGGACCACGTGACATCGAAACCCGCAAAATCTGCGTCCAGCGCCGTGACCAAGCGGTGGCAGCCAAGGAGTTTATCATCCAGGAGGACTTCATCCGCCGCGCCCACGAAGTGCTCGATGAAGTCCATCAGACATTGCTCACCCGCGCCACCACCTACCGCGATTCTAACATTACCACCTGCGGCGACCTTGCCGCCTTTCACGCCCATTGGGCGCAGGACAACCCGGGCTGGCTCTACACCCCGTGGGCCGGCAGCCGCCAACAAGAGGAGGAACTTTCCAAGCAACACAAAATCACCATCCGCTGCATCCCCGTGGCCGGTGCCTCTCTGCCGCAGGGTCTGGCCACCGCAGGCACCACCCAATGCTTCCTCACCGGCCAGGACACCACCACCCGCGCCCTCTGGGGCCGCAGTTACTAACGGGCGGTGCTCTGGCTGGCGCAACCGCACCACCCGTGATATTCATTGGCGCACGGGCAAGCTGCCCGTGCCCCTCTTGTTGAAAAAACCATCTTCCTTTGCGCCTTTGTGTTCTCTGCGGTAAAACTCTTCCCCCTCAGTGTTTAGGCTGAACTTCGATCCGCGCGAAGCGCGCAATCCCATATATCTGTAGGCTTC
>JBAXOF010000027.1:0-24475 GCA_037133375.1 Verrucomicrobiota bacterium
AGCCAGACAACGGTCTTCGTGTCTTCGTGCCTTCGTGTGAGACTCATCCAAAATCAAAAATCAAAAATCCAAAATCCAAAATCAATCAGTGCCATCAGTGTAATCAGTTCTTCTCAGTGGTTTTCTTGGTCCGCATCACCTCGTCCCTCCGCGTTCTCACGAACGCGCCTACGAAGAAAATCCAAAATTCAAAATCAAAAATCACCTTGGTCCAACATCACCTTCCCCCCCGCGTTGTCACCAACGCGCCTACGGAACCTGCCGCCACGCGGCGAAAGACCGCCACCATCTTTTCCGCCACCTTCGAGGCGGCATAAGTCTCGCGCAACTTCAACCCGCATTCACGGACTTCTTCCGCGCTCATTTGCATCACCTCGTCGAGTGCGGCAAGAAGCGAGTCGATGCTGTCGAGAGAAAACCCGCCCTTGTGCGTAGCCACGCCGAGGACTTCCTCCACCGCGGTGTTTTGTACAAAGCACACTGGCGTGCCTAAATAATACGCTTCGAGCGCCGGCAGGCCGAAGCCCTCGATCTCCGACGGCAGGATGAGCGCGCGGGCTGACACATAAGCGGTTTGCAGTGCTGCATCCTCCAGAAATGGTTGCTTCACTATGTTGCACGAACTTGCGAGCAAGGGGAGCACCTCTGGCGGGACCGTCCCGATCAAGTGCAGGGTCGGCAGATGTCGTCCTTTGGATTCAGCCTCGTGCCACCAGCGGACGAGATGTGCTGTGCGTTTGTGCGGCTCGCAGGAGGCGAGGTGAATCACATAATTATCCTTCAGCGCCGTGACCGGTTGAGGAATCCTTTCATACATGCACGGTTCGTAGGTCACCGTGATTTCATTTCGCTGAATCTTGTGACGATCCATGAATGCCTGGATTTGTTTTTTTGAAAACTCCGAAACCGTCAATATCCGCCCTGCATTCCGCAGCGTATGTTTCAGCACCATCGCCCAATAGGCGTATTCCCAACGATTCCTCCACTGTGGGTAATGGTCCTCATCATACTGGATGATCGTGTCATGAATCGTCACCACTGATGGACGACAATAACTATCCAGCAACGGCAGGTAACCCTTTGGAAAATAATGCAAATCAATCGCCGGGTTATGTCGCCGAAACAAGGGATGAAGGTTATCGGTCAACAGCCGCATCCATTTGCCGCGTGTCCCCCAAGGCAGGATACGTGCCGCTCCCACACTTGCCGGCGCTTGCTGGGAGGTCTTGGAGGCAATCACTTCCGTCTTCACCTCGCCTCCGGCCTGCAACGCTTCCAGCACCACCTGCGACATCCGCGAAATCCCAAAACTCCGGTCATACCCAGGGTTCTGGTCAGCAAGATACGCTTGAATGCAGATGGGGGATGATTGATTTTGAATTTTAAATTTTGGATTTTGGATGGAGGCGGCCTCTGCACATTTAGTTCCCTGCACCTTGCCCTTAGCGTCAGAGACAATCCGACCGGTAAAATCATTGAAATCATTGATCCAGACGCTAGCAGTTCGCTCAAGAAGCAGACTCCTGCCATTCGCACCTCTCGTGCGGCAAGTTTCGCTATCTGCAAGCGCTTCGCGCATCTGAGAGGCCAGCATCTCATGGTCTCCAGGATCATGCAACCAGCCAGTCACCCCATCGTCGACATTATCCACGATTCCGCCCGAACGTGCGGCCAGCACCGGCTTTCCGTAATCATAAGCCTCATAAAGCACCAATCCCAAGGGCTCCCACCACACCGATGGCACCACGAGTGCCTGGCACTTCCTAAGAAGCCGCCGCTTGTCTTCGCCCTCCTTGAATCCCACATAAGATGCGCGGCGCATGCCTGCGCATCGCTGCTTGACCTCCCCGGCCAGCGGACCATCCCCCGCGATCACCAAGCACCCATCCGGTGATGACTGCTCCAGGAGTTCCCAGGCATCGAGCAAAACTCGCAACCCCTTCTCCTCGGTGAGACGCCCCAGAAACAGGAGCATCGGTTTCTCATCTTTCGCGATCTGATTGAGATCATCATTGGTGCATTGCAGTTGCCAACTGTGTGATATGACCCTGATGCGATCCTCCTGAATTCCGCATTGGATAAAGGTGTTCTTCATGAACTCCGATATCGCGATCCATCCGTCAATGCGCCTGTAGACTCCCAACCCGTGGAGTGACCATAGAAGTATCCCATACCATGCGGTCCTGATACGTGAATTCCGCCACGCTCCTGCGAATATTTCAGGGAAAAAGTTCTTCCGCAATCCTTGGGACAGCAAATGACCATTGCCCCAGCAGTAGCCATTCACCGAAAATGGGCGAAAATTGTGAATGAATTGCACTACGGGAACGCCGCAGTTCTTTAGATAAACATAGAGCCCCGCAGAGCCGATCGGCATGATGTTATGCAGGAGTACCAAATCGGGCCGAAACTCCTGAATTTGCTCCCGCACCAAGCGGATTGATTCCGGGTTCCACGCCATCAAAAGAAATTGGCGAACTCGGCTAAGCGCCCCTGTCTCATCCGCCCATTCCTGACTGTCAAATTTGATGGACCGCAAATCATGGTTTGCCGCCAACTCCGCACTGATCTGCGCGACAGCCATCTCCTCACCTCCGATATAGACGTAACGATTGAATATCTGGAGAATCTTCATACGTCTGCTTGGTGGTTTTGGCGTATGAGGTAGGGCGGCTCGGCTCGGGCCTCCCACTTTTCCATCCGCATGGGCGGCGGCTAGGCGCGGCACATGAGCCGCACATGAACCGCCACACCCTCAGGAGAAAGTCACGGCGCGGCGAGGCCGCCACGCCCTACCGGATCCACATGGTAGGGCGGCTCGGCTCGAGCCGCCCACTTGTCCGCCCGCATGGGCGGCGTAAATGCGCAATACATGAACTGTGTCTGAACTGCCGCACCCTCAGGGGATAGTCACTGCGCGGCAAGGCCGCCACGCCCTACCAGACCGCATAAGTCGGAAAGGCGGGGAATATATTTTGAATTATCCAGCATTCAAAATTCTAAATTAAACATTCTCCAACTCAGGCCGCCGACTTATCCGCCCGCATGGGCGGCGTGAAGGCATGTGGTGGCTTCCTTCTCGTTCCCACGTCACTCAGCCGCTGGTGGCACCTCGTCATCAGGTGCCGGAAGGCGGAGTTGGAACCAATAAGGCAGTTTCAACAGACCCTTCAAACTCCAAGCAACTAAATAGAGAAGGAAGTCAGAGGCATGGTTGAAAATGCGGCGACGAAAGGGCGTGAACCCATAGACGCGTAGCACGGTCTCGCCCTCCGCCGCGTGAATGGCAGACTTCCATTCAGAATCCACGCTACCCTTGCCTTGCAAGGTGCGAATGCTCTGGTTTTCACCGTGCAAACGGAAATCTGCCAGCACGCAGGGCAAATAATGGAATCTCTTTCCGGCGCAGCCCAACCGGGCATAGAACTCTTCGTCCATCACAATCCTAAAACGTTTGTCCAAGCGAAACCCCTGATCCAGAACAGTGGTCTTGCGGTAAAACGCTGCAGTGGAGGGCACATAAATGCCATGATGCACCAACACGAATAGCGAAAATGGCAGCAGACGCATCCGCCTCATCAACCGCCCAGCGTCATCCACAAAGTTAAAGCTCCCATAAATCACGTCTGTCTCAGGGTGGCGGGAAGCACAGCGCGCAACCTCGGCCAGCGCACCGGGGAGCAACCGATCATCGGCATTCAACCACATAACCCACTCGCCGCGAGCCAACTCAAAGCCTTTGTTGATAGCGTCGGACATGCCTTCGTCTGGTTCACACACTACACGCAGGTGCGGGTATTCACAGAGAACTTGTGCCGTTTCATCCTGCGAACCGCCATCTATGACGATGTGCTCCCAAGACACCCCTTTCTGAGCCCTGACGCTGCAAATACACTCTTCCAAATAGCGGGCATAATTGAGCGACGGGGTAACGATGGAGAATTGCGGATTCATTTGTGTGTAAAACTGTAGAGACGACGTCTCAAAGCGAAGGTCGCCTTCTTACCAAGGCCCAAGGCAGCATTGCGCAGCCGCACAGTAGGCTGAAGGCCGAAGCCATCTATGGCCTCCTCAGGCGCAAGCCGACACTCCCAACCCAGTTCCTTGCGTGCCCACTCCACGGGTGGCTCGCCTTTTGTGAGATCGTTCCAGAGGAATGAACATGACTTTTTGAGAGACTGTTCAGAGAGTGCTTCAAGCATTAAGTCGAGCACGTGAGGGTTTTTTCCGTAGAACATATCTCTCAACAACAACCTGCGATTATCCTCCATGAAATTCTCAGTCACGCCAACTCGGGCGCCACATAGTGCCGCATAAGCAAGCAATGAACCGAAGCCGTTTGTAGCCACTGCTTCAAATGTTTGGAAAAGATGACGCATCCGATACAGGCTATTAGAGTCTCTCATGTTCGCCCCGCTGACATAGGACACCCCAGCCTTCTTAAAGTCATCAATCCATAAGCCATCCTTTATGCACTGTGGATGGATACACCCCACGACCAATTCAAATTTCCGACGCAATTCGATCAGCACCTCGACGAGCGGCGGAACATGACGGCTAGACACACTAAAACCCGGAGGTGAGTGGAAGGGGGCAACAAGGATGGAACTAGGAATGCGCTGTGCGTTGCATGTCGGCAAGTAAAGGAAAGGAAGTCCGACAGCTTGCACTCGATCAAACCCATTTGCCAAGAGGTAGTCTGCAGCATCGCGGCGGGAAACAAAGTTCATTGGATTCTCCCCAGGCTTGGCCAGACATGCCACTTGATACGGATGCACCATCGCGAAACTTGGAGTCCATCCGTGGGTCCAAAAGCCGGCAAGGGGCCACTCCCCTGGAAATTTCATGCCGCAATACCGATTAAGAATGGCATTAACCCCATAGGATGTGCCACTGTCCCAAGGGCTATAGTAGCGCCTTCCTGGAATGGCCAATTCCTGCTCGACCCGTGTATGGTCACCCAAAAACTTGGCAAACCGGTCACGCAAAAGTGTCGGGTCATTCATCATAATCTTCAAGCCTGCTGGTAATCTCTGACTTGCTCAAATGAGCGTTTCCCACGCCACGGGCGTCCCCTTGCCTACCGCGCAGGACAGCGTCTTGCCTTGGATACAGTCGAGCCATTCCGGAGCCAAGCCATGGCCGGGGCGCACGATGCGCAGGTCGCCCACCGTAATGCGGTGTCCCGCAGGCAGGTCGCGCGCGAAAAACAGCGAACGGCGGAACGCCAAGCCGGACTTTTCCTTCTCCGTGAGTTCGTAAGTGATCTTGCCAACAGCTTGTTCCGCGATGCGCACCGCAACCACCATGGACCGGAATTCCTCCGGTTCCAGCGAGAACGCGCTGTCGGGGCCGGGTTCGTTGCGGGACCGGCAGAAATGTTTCTCGATAATTCTGGCACCCAGTGCCACTGCCGCCACCGGCACGGCAATGCCCAAGGTATGGTCGGAAAGTCCGACCGTGCAACCGAACGTCTGAGCCATGTGGGGAATGCGTGCCAAATTCGCTTCTGAGGGTGGCGCGGGATAAGAACTCGTGCATTTGAGCAGCGCAAGATCCCGACAACCGTTGTCACGCAGAACCTCCACGGCGGCGGCGATCTCACGCAGCGTCGCCATGCCGGTTGAGAGTATCACCGGCCTCCCGGTTAGAGCGACTTTTCTGAGCAATGGATGATGCACCAACTCAAATGAGGCGATCTTATGGCATGGCGGGTCGAATTGTTCCAGAAATTCGACCGCCGTTTCGTCGAAAGGGGTCGAGAAACAATCGATGCCAATCTTGCGTGCTTCTGCAAAAATTGCTTCATGCCATTCCCACGGAGTGTAGGCTTGTTGGTAGAGTTTGTAGAGTGTCATCCCGTCCCATAAGGTTTCGCCACTGATGCGAAAGTATGGGTTGTCACAATCAAGGGTCAGCGTGTCTGCCGTATAAGTCTGGATTTTCACGGCGTCCGCGCCACTGGTCTTGGCCAGACGCACCAGTTCCAGCGCGGCATCCAACGATCCATTGTGATTCGCCGAAATTTCTGCAATGATATGGCAGGTGTCGTTTTCTTCAAAGAATGACATGAATGTTGGCGGTTAGATATTTTCAGCAGCCAGACTCCAAGTTTGCATGTCACCGTCACAGGAGTTGAGGGTGAATCCAAGTTTCGCAAAAAGATTGTGGGATGCAATATTCTTGGTGCGGATTTCGGCCAGCCAAACGAGCACCTTCACAGAGTCCGATAGATCCAACATGGCCAAAGATAACGCCGTTGATCCCAAACCTTCCTGTCGATGGCGTGGATGAATGGAGATGCCAATTTCCCAAGTGTTGTCATTATGCTCATGAAAGCGGATTTGTCCGACAGGGCCTTGCTCCAGCATTTCAACGACCATCAGGTGACTCTGCCCGGAATCACAATGCCGCTGCAACCAATTAAGATGTTCCTCCCATTGAATAACTTGGGTGTGACGTCCCGCTGAGCGGACCGAGGGTTCGTTGGCGAGTTCAAACAGAAACCGGGCGTCAGTCATGGTATCCACGGGACGCACCCAACATGGAATCCGGGACATCGCCGCCGCCAAACGAGGAGCTCCCCATCCATCGACCAAGCGTATTTGAGGCACCAGGGGCGGGCGGGTAAGCCAATGCATCAAGCTTTGGGCAAGTGCAGACTTTGGGAGACCCGTGATGTCTGCCAGGCCAGCGGCAAGGTTACCTTCCAGCAAGGCATATACGATTCGATCCTGGTTTGCGGCGACCGAGGTAACCCAGCCGGGGAGCCCGAAAAACAACCATTCATAACAGGTGCTGCCACCGGCGGAGATCACGCGCTCTGCCCACCGGTAAAGAGCGGGCATATCGTGGGTGGCGGCTATCAGATCTATCCTGTGGGGGGACTGCAATACTTCCTGACGAATGGCCTCAAGATTCGGATTGGCTGGACCCGCCAAAACCTTGAGATGCAAGACGAGATCCGGACACCCATTGAGGACTTGCAAAACCTTGAGCGACGCCCCAGTGGGATCCACGCCACCAAAGGTCATCAAAATACGTTTTCGTTCTGACGGCGGCGGGTACTCGGGTGATGGGTCTTTACGGAATTCCCGCCGCAGCAACGCATACCGCGGACCTAGCAAAATCCGAGTGCTTGGCGTGATCGGACATGTCGTCGTTGCGCGGATCGCGTCCTGCAAATTCTGATTAAGCAGCACGTCCGCGTGCCACGCATCACAGTGGCCATAGTCATCGACAGCGAGTATCTTGAAGTCGTTTATCTTTAGTGTTTTCTGGTATTCTTCACCGAAATGGTAGCCATCGATGACCACCCACTCGGCACCGAGGGATTTACCAAGTTGGATGGTTTGGTCCAGATCCTCGATTCCGCCAAGCGGCAAGTTGCCTAAATCATGGTACCAGATTTGTTCACTCTTCAATCGCTCAATCAGCGCATCTGGGCACTGACATGCAGCTATGGTGACATTGCCGCCGCGATCCTGCCATGCCTGGGCGAGCGCGATCATACGCATCACATGACCGGTGCCCAAGGTGCCCCCGGCATCGGCGCGTATGAGAAGATGAGAGATTGGAGTCATGTTAGAAAAACATTGGACGCCCTAGTTGAGGCGTTTGAATCCGCCATGGCAGACGGGGCCCTTGAGCAGGCCCATGACATCACGGCCATCCTCGCATTCCCGGATCAGTTGGAACACCGGTTCCAGTTCGGCGAAGAAATCATCCACCACCGCCGGGGTGTGTTCGGTGCACACATAAACGCTGGTTCCCGCCAGATAGCCTTTACCTAACATTTCCTGGGTGATCAAAGTCTTGTAGGCAAGCGCCTTGGGACTGTCAAAGGCGAAACCCGTCAGGGAGGGCAAGCCGTTGGTGGTGATGGCCAGCTCGTGTCGTGAGGCAAGCGCCTTCCAGCGTGCGGTAATGTCCAATCCGGTGCGGGTGATCGTCTCCCACGACTTTACCCGCGCCATCACCTCCAGAGTCTTGAGCGCGGCGGTCGGACCGATACGCTCGGTCCAGAAGGTGCTGCTGATAAATGTGGTTTGCGCGGCCTCCATCACCTCGCGGCGACCAATGATGGCTGTAATTCCGTAACCATTCCCTAGAGCCTTGCCGAACATCGCCATGTCGGGATCCACCCCATACTGTTTGTGCAGGCCGCCGAACGTCTGGCGGAAGCCAGACGTGCATTCGTCAAAGATCAGGACAATGCCGCGTTGGGTAGCCAGTTGGCGCACCTTTTGCAGGAAATTGTCCTGTGGCGGGTGATTGCGGATCACCTCCATTTTGATGACCCCGATGTCGTGGGTGTTCACCAAGGCTTCCAGACCGTTGTAATCATTGTAAACGAAGGGAAACACGGTGCCGCGGAGATTGCCGGGGACCCCCTTCGGCTCCAATCCCGGCAACAGGTGACCGGCAAGATTTTCGTCGTCGCCGAGGTTTGCCGAAAGATACCAGTCGTGCCAGCCATGGTAGCCGCAGATCGCCACCTTGTCCTTGCCAGTGGCGGCGCGCGCGATGCGGATGGCCACCGCATTGGCTTCGCCACCGGAGCGGGCCAACCTCGTCATTTCAGACCACGGGTGGAGCTCCACCAGTTTTTCCGCCAGATAGACCTCCTCTGGACAATTGAGAGTGGACATGTTGCCGGAAGCGACGGTTTTCATCACGGCCTCGTCCACTTCAGCATTTCCGTAGCCAAGAATGTTGGTTCCGATGCCCATGATCGACATGTCGATGAACTCCCTGCCGTCGAGGTCCCACACCTTGCAGCCCTTGGCGCGGCTGAAATACGCCGGCCACTGGTCGGGCAGGAACATTTCGGCGCGTTTGGACAGCAACATGTTGCCGCCAGGAATGATGTGTTTGGCACGTTTCCAGAGTTTTTGGCCGGTGCCGAACGAGGAACCCTCGTTTCTCCCGATTGCATGGTTGGCGGCAAACCATGCCGGGTTCTGGCACTGCAGCTCCAACACTTCCAGCCAGCTGAAATCGGACCGGTTGTCCAGAGCCTTGAGCACGTTGCCAACCACTTCGTAGTCCTCGGCTTGATCCACCGTCCAGCGCAGGTGTGATTGATCGCTGGCATGATGGACTGCGGCAATCTGGAATTTCCCGGGCTGGCGCATGTAGGGCGTCACATGCTCCCGTTCCTCCGCGGTGGTCGCCTCAGCCCAAGCTTGCTTGAGAACCTGGATGGTGAACGCCTCGACATCGAGTCCGTCTGGATAGCTTGGCGGCAGAGTGTTTGTGGCATAACCAGCCGCTTCGTCTTGCAGCGCCGTGACGACCTGGTCCACCAGCGCGGGGTCGGTCAGCGGGCAGTCGCCGGTGATGCGCACGACGATGTCTGGGTTACAGGTGGCCGCCGCCTGATAGAACCGGTCGAGCACGTCGTTTTCGCTACCCCGGAACACCTCATGGCCCAATTCCCGCACATGCGCGGCCAGCACATCGTCGACGTCACGGTGGGTGGTCACCACCATGATCTGGTCAAGCGTCCGGCATTGCGCCAGGCGTTCCAGCAGGAACTGGATCATGGTTTTGCCGGCCAAGGGTTGGAGTACCTTGCCGGGAAAGCGGGTGGAACCCATGCGGGCTTGAATCATTGCCACTGTTTTCATGAAGGGAGAATATCGTTGGGATGCGCCGGACGCTGAAGGCTGCCGGATCGCCTGCTACAGGTTGCGGGGATTGCTCTACCAGCACAAGCAAGTTTCCCGCGCGTTCGCGTGCCTCTTGCAATGTTCAGAACTGCCAGAGATTCCCGCTATTTGTGGTTTCCCAGCTAGACGGGTTGTAGAGCCCCTCGAAATCCGTCGTCCACGCCTCGTCCCATGCATCCAGCAGCCCCGGATCAAGCCCGTCAAGCATGTCGAGACGGCAGTTTTCAATAACCTGCTCCTGGGTTTCGGCCCCCAGCACGATGAGCGCCTCCGGGAATGACTCGCGCACATATTGATAGGCGAATGCATGTGCGTCGATGCCGCGCTCGGTGCAGAACCGCCGCAGGGTGAGCACAGCATCCCGGGCGTGCGGGATCGTATAGGGAATCCGTTCCGGATCCATGAACACGAGGCCCTGCAGGAAGACGCTCCGAATTATCAACTTTTTGTTGTATTCCTCGGCCAACTGCGCGACGCCGCCGCGCTTGATGCGCCGGTCAAATACCCCGCCGGCAACCGCGACATAAGTGAAATCCGGATTGCGCACGGCCTGGAGGGCGAAATCGACCCCATAGACCGAGGCACCGAGGTTGGCGATCAGGCCTTCGTCACGGAGTTGGCGGAGGGTCTGGCCGAGAATTCCCGACCACTGAAGGAGGTGTTCCTCGCTGTGCAGCAGCAGCAGCCAGATCCGCGGGATGCAAAGGCGGCGCAACGACTCCTCGATGTGGCAACGAATGGCGTCAGGGCAGTTCACATCCACATCGGGATGCAGTTTGGTGATGAAGCGCGCGTCAGTGAAACCATACGATCCATCGAAAAATTCGCCCAGCACGTATTCGCTGTCACCGTAGGCCTGGGCGGTATCGAAGATCCGCAATCCGCCGGCCCAGGCGGCGCACAGCATGCTATTAGCAACTGCCGCGTTGGGTTTGCCGCTGCGGTTGGCGATGCCATAGGTGAAGCCGAGTTGGGCTGTGCCAAGGACAATCCGCGTGGTCTCGGGCGCGATATCATGCACGTTCGTCTTTCGTTGCTGGCGCAGGTGTTTGAGTTCCGCCATTTCCCAATCCTCCTGCGTGTTAATATCCTGGGAGATCGACAGCGGCAGGATAATCGGCAACGGATTCAGAGCGAAGATGTCGGGTTTGGCCATGAATGCATGAGCCTGGCACCAATAGAACTGCCCGGCATCGTAGAACACTTCAGGGAGGTCCTGGGATCGTTTCTGGGCATTTCCCGGCCATTGGAAGATAATCTGCCCATTGGCATTGAGATTGAGTGCGCGTTCAACGGGAAAGGAAAAGGTGGTCACGCTCATGACCGAATCCGCATTCTCGGCGATCATTAGTTCATATCCCTTGAGGATATACTTTTCGTCGATCAGGGGGGCGGTCGCATAGATGCAACAGAACGCCTCGCACCCGCCATTCTGCTGGAGCCATGTGACCGCGTGTTCGAGCACCTCTGCGGTGCTCGCATAGTCGTTGGAGAGCTCCGCGGGCCGCCTGAACGGGACCTCCGCGCCCCATGCCTGCGCGATTTTGGCGATTTCCTCCGAGTCCGTGCTGACAATGATCCGCCCGAACAGGCCGGAACGCTGCGCCGCCAGGATTGAATAGGCGATCAACGGCTTGCCACAAAATTGTTGGATGTTCTTCCTGGGAATTCGTTTGCTGCCGCCGCGGGCGGGGATGATGGCTACAATCATGGATTCAATGTGTTAGGGATTTCACCGCCTGGATCACCAGATCCAAATCGGTGGGTGTAAGTGTGGGAAACAATGGCAGGCTGAGCGATTGACGGTAGTGGGCCTCGGCCACCGGGCACTTGCCGGGGCCATAGCCGTAGGTTTGGCGATACCAGGGCTGCAGGTGGACCGGGATGTAGAGCACCTGGCTGCCGACCCCCTTGGCCCGCAACTCGGCCATCACTTGCGTGCGGGTCTTGCCCAAAGCCTCGAAATCGATCAACACTGTGTAGAGGTGCCAGGAAATCTCGTCGCGGTCCAGCGGGTTGCGTGGCGCGGGAGTTCGCAACCACGGAATGCCACCCAACGCGTCATTGTAACGGGCGACAATCTCACGGCGGCGTTCAACAACGGCCGCCAGCTTCCCAAGCTGGGAGCGGCCGAGCGCGCATTGCAGGTCAGTGATCCGATAATTATATCCGAGCTCCTGCATTTCATAAAGCCAGGGCCCCGGCTCGTTGTAGGCGGGATCGTGATCCACGCCAAATCCGACAAACCCTGCAGGCGAGCGCTGCAGGCCGTGGCCGCGCAGCAAGCGGGCGCGCCGGGCATAGGCGACATTGTCGGTGACGAGCATTCCGCCTTCACCTGTGGTTAGGGTTTTCACCGGGTGGAACGAAAAAACCGTCAGGTCCGCCCACGGGTGGGCACCAAGTTTCCACCCGCGCCCGCCATGCTGGAATCCCCCGCCCGTGCCGTGGCAAGCATCCTCAATGACCACCGCGCCGCGCTCACGCGCGATGCGCGCGATCTCGGGCATGTTGGCGGACTGGCCGGCATAGGCGACGGCCACCACCGCCTTGGTGTCCGCCTGCCATTGGCTCTCCAGCACCGACGCGTCGAGCGTCAAGGCGCCCGACTCGATGTCACAGAAATCCGGGGTGGCGCCGACAAACGCAGCGCAATTGGCCGAGGCGACAAACGTGTTAGGCGAGGTGACCACGCGGTCGCCGGGACCGACTTCGGTCACCAGCATTGCCAGGTGCAGCGCAGCCGTTGCGTTGCAGGCCGCCACCGCATGTTTGGCGCCGGTGAATTCGGCAAATTCGCGCTCGAAGGCCTCGACCTCCGGCCCACATGTTAATAAATCGGATTTCAGCGCGCGGACGACCGCGGCGATGTCAGCTTCATCAATGGATTGGCGGCCGTAGGGGATCATGGCTTGTTAAATTCTGAAATTTGGAAAACTGAAATCTGAAATGGGGAGAAGGAGAAATTGAGTCCTACGAGGATGCGACATGCTCCGCAATCAAGGTTTCAAGCTCTTTCACGCTCAAAAACTCCGGGTTCGCGCCAGACGTGTAGTTGAATCCGACGGGAACCTGCGTGGCTCTGAAATGGGCAATAAAATCCTCGAGCTTCCAGTGGGGAGTTTGGGGCAGGATGACATAATACTTGCCCAGGTCGTGGGTGGTGAACGAATCCGAGCTGGTGATCATCTCCTCGTGGATCTTTTCGCCGGGGCGGATGCCGATGATCGGGTGTTGGCAGTCCGGCCCAATCGCCTGCGCCAGGTCGGTGATCCGATAGGACGGAATCTTCGGCACGAACAATTCGCCGCCCCATGCGTGTTCCAGCGCATGAAGCACCATTTTGACCCCATCGGCCAGCGAGATGTTGAAGCGGGTCATGTTCGAATCGGTGATGGGCAGCTCGCCGCTGTCGCGCTTCTTGAGGAAATATGGAATCACCGATCCGTTGGATCCCATGACATTGCCGTAGCGCACAACCGAAAACTTGATATCCTGGGTCCCCCGGATGTTGTTGGCTGCGATGAACAGTTTGTCCGAGGTGAGCTTGGTGGCGCCATACAGGTTGATCGGCGCGCAGGCCTTGTCGGTGGAGAGCGCCACCACTTTCGACACCCCCGAACTCAGCGCCGCCTTGATCACGTTCTCCGCCCCGCCAACATTGGTTTTCACGCATTCGTCAGGATTGTATTCCGCGATATGCACATGTTTCATGGCCGCCGCGTGAATCACGTAGTCAATGCCCGCAAACGCCCGCTTCAACCGGTCAAGATCCCTGACGTCGCCAATGAAATAGCGGATCGCCGGGAATAGCGACTCCGGATAGTCCTGCGCCATTTGGTATTGTTTCTGTTCGTCGCGCGAAAAAATCACCAGTCGTTTGACGTCCGGCCATTTGGCAAGAATGGTCTTGGTGAGTTCCTTGCCGAGCGAACCGGTGCCACCGGTGATGAGTATTGATTTGTGGTTTAACATGGTAGTAATACTGAAAAACTGGAAGTGTGTGTCTATTCCTTCAACCAAGTTGTTCTTGGACTGGTCGATGGAGTAATTTCCCGTGATGCCATCGGCATAGGCGGTGCATCATAGTCTCAGCAGGTTTAAAGTTTCCAGAAAACTCAAGACGTCGACCAGGATCTCCGATATCCACTTCGTGATGACTGGATCCTTTCCCTAATGTTACAATCAAGGTCTGCTGATTCCAGCGGGAATCGTGAGAGGGCAATGGCATCAGGCATGTTGGAGATAGGTTCCTATGACACAACCAACCTTGTTTCCTTCATTGACTGCAAAATTGGTGCCTCTGTCTTCAGGGAAGATCTGGGAGAAATTGGAAAGAAACACGCCTGGGATCGGGGTGTGGTAGGGAAGGATTCTGGATTCGTAGCCGATCTCGGCGACATGCTGGGCATCTCTGAAGCGAAACAAGTGAGATTCCTCGATAAGGGTCGGATCGAATGCTGGATATATCACTTTGAGATACTGGTGCCATTCCTGAATCAGTTCGGTTTCCGGCATCAGGAACCTGCCTTTTTCCTGTGGAAGGTATGCTCCAATGTAATAGACATGCTTACCACCGTAACAGGATACGGGGATCAAATTGGTGTGTTGAATCAAAACTAGGAAGGGTGCACCGGCTTCGTTAATATTGATCCAGTAGTGATCCGCCAGGTTCTGACTGCTTGTGAATACGTGACACAAGGATCCCAGATAATTAATTTTTCCCAGGTCATCACGGAATCCATCGAGATTAGCCCCGTTCGGCAGAATCCTTTCTAATGCACGGTTGGATCCGGTGAATAGCACCGCGTCGTAACTCAGGACCTGTCCATCCACTTCCACTGTCGGTTGGGTTCCGTTGTGGGATACCTGCTTGACGGGAGAATCCAGCTGCACAACCGCACCAGTTGCAAGAATTCTCTTTTCGAGAGCATCGACGATTTTGACAAATCCACCGTTGATATATCCGAGTTTTTCTCCCTCGCCTGGCTCCCGTGAATTCGAGCGCACATGGAGTCGCGCCCACAGCCAGGCCATGGAGACGTTGTCTGCGGTGTCAGCAAACTTGCCGCGTAGCAATGGACTCCAGATCGCATCTGCCGCTGACGTTCCACAGTATTTGCTCATCCATTGCATGGCGCTCGATCCAGCAAGTCCTTGCCAGTTTCTGGTCTTTTTAAGATAGATGGCGACAAGTCCAGTGCGGATTCTGCCCACTAGCGAACACGCACCAAACCGCAGCAGATCCAATGGCGACATAAACGGCCAGATCCGCCCGTTTCGATAGATTGCCAGCGAGCTGGCCCGCCAAACCAGATGGTCCTGGATGCCGAGTTCTTCGATGAGCGATAGAATGGCCGTATCGGTCCGGAACAGATGATGGTAGGCTTTTTCTAGCGGTGTCCCACCCAGCTCAAAACAAGCGGCAAGACCTCCCAGTTCCTTGCCGGATTCATAAATCGTAACGCGGTGTCCGCAGTCAGTCAGATTTTTGGCTGCGACAAGCCCCGTGAAGCCACCTCCGATGATTGCAATATTCTTCATGAATTCAGGATTAGGAGCGTTTGAAGGAGAGTTTCCTATTCAGATTGTACTGAAGCAGGACAATCACTATGATTATGAGTAATTTGGAAACCTCAGGGATGAAATGTAGAATATCGATTAACAAATAGAGCAGCCCGGATGCGATTACCATGCCGAGGAGCCCCACGGCGAAAAACGCGATGAATCTCTTGAAAATCCGGTCCTTAACTGCGAAGTTGAAGTGCGCGTTGAGGAAAAAATTGTTGGTGACGCCCAGCGTGGTTGAAATGGCGTTGATCGCTAGGTAGTGTAGCGGAATCCAGCGGATCATCGCGATAAAAGCGAGGTAATCGAGTATGGCACCACTCACCCCGATGATCGCATAGATGATGAATTGCTTTCGGTTTGCCATCCGGTAAATGCTTTGATTATATGGATTGGGTATGGAATTCGGCACGGGATAAAGATAGTTATTCGGTTTTGATGTTGGCAAGGTCGGAGGCAATCCACGCAGGACGCCCTTTCACCTCGTCGTAGATTCGCCCGAGGTATTCGCCAAGTATTCCCAGACAGATCAACTGTACGCCGCCGAGAAAAAGAATCGAAATGACGATGGTAGCGAATCCTGGTCCGGGCTCCAATCCAATTAGGGTGAACCAGTCGCGGAAGACTCTTTGGGACAGAGTAAACAACATTCCTAAGAGAGCAAGAGCGGAAACCCACCATCCGACATGGGATGCAAGGGCCAGCGGAACCGCCGAGAATGAGAAAATCCCATCAAGCGCCAAACGC
The DNA here is from genome assembly GCA_037133375.1 of Verrucomicrobiota bacterium. Classification (GTDB taxonomy): domain Bacteria; phylum Verrucomicrobiota; class Verrucomicrobiia; order Verrucomicrobiales; family Akkermansiaceae; genus Luteolibacter. The sequence continues at coordinate 15,990 of JBAXOF010000027.1, forward strand.
AGAGACTTCCTGAACGTGTATTGCGGTTCTCCTGCCGCCCTTGCATCGCGCTCAAACTCGACTGCGGCGTGCTTGAAGCCGCACCAAACGCGGAGCCCCCTCAAGTAGCGGTTTTTCTCTGGAAGAGCATTCATGATGTCAACCACCCTGCGGTCCAGAAGACAGAAATCTCCAGAGTCGGGAGGAATAGGAAGGTTCACCAATCGGGCAATGACACGGTAAAAACACCACGCAAGCAACATTTTCATTCTCCCATCCTTGCGTTTCTTTCTTACGCCATAGACCACATCCACACCGTCCTTCCATTTTGCGATAAACCTCTCCAGAGTCTCAGGAGGGTCCTGAAGATCCGCATCGATGATGCAGACACAGTCGCCCTGGGCGTAGAACATGCCAGCGGAAACCGCCGCCTGATGCCCGAAATTTCGAGACAGGCAGACGGCCTTCCACGTACGATTCCCGGTTGCAATCTCCACAAGCTTGTTCCACGTCCGATCACGTGAACCATCGTTAACACAGATGATCTCGACCTTGTCTTCCCATGTGGATGTCAGCGCGATGATGCGTTCGTACAGAATGGGAAGGACTTGCTCCTCGTTATAACAGGGGATGACGATGCTGATGGTTTTCATTTATCGTAGGGATGGATATATGAGATTCCGTTCAAAGATTGTGAACGCGGTCAATTCTGCAATCGGTTTGAATTGATGTGTCTTCAGGAGCTCCGCGAAGCTTGCTTTGGAGTCATAGATATCCGGTTTATTCAACAGGACGCATTCGTTACCCATAAGAATCGGGACGGGCATGTTTTGCCTCCATGGCTGCCATCCTACATGCTGTTCGTTGAGGCCGTAGAAATAGCCTGTGCAGCGATCCGCAATCCAGATCACCGGCCGCCCTTCCGTCATGGCTTGCCGCGCGATCCTCGCCGCCTCCCTGTAGTCGTCTTTCCGGTGACGCTGCGCGAACCTGAGTGATAATCCGCTTGCTAGTCCGCACGCAATAACCAGCAACGGCAGCAGGCTGCCGATGCGCTTGTACCAAGGACCGAATTGTCTGACGATTCCGAACGCGGCGGTTGATGTGCCGGTTCCACAGAGAAGGATCATCAGAATCTCCAACGGGACGAGGTGCCTGCCTAGCAGGCGAAAATCCTTTAGGACGACCAGCGACAGCAGAATGATCAGGGGGACGGCTATACCCGCAGTCGTGGCGACAAGCTTGGGACGGGGTGTGGTTTTCAGATGCTTGATAAGACCGATCAGCATAAGTGATGAAATCGCCAAAAGAGCGGGTGTGATGAAGAACGCATAGTCCCACACAGCACCGGGGTGCGTCCGCAACTCGATCTTGCCAGGGCCGAGTCCCGCGAGTCCTAGAAGCTCATAGGATGCGGCACCCAGGCTGGTCAAAAGCCCACCACCCATCATCGCCGCCTGCTTACCACCTGCGAGGGTCCACGCATAATAGGCGGCCAGAGGCGTGTATGCCGGGGTGAAGAAAACGATGCCCTTCCAAAATTCGGAGTTCCGAAGAATCCGCGGTGTGTGCGCAATGACATAAATCAAAGCGCCCATTGACCATACCACTCCTATGAGACTTGCTAGGCACATGACCAGACAACCAGAAAGAACAGTGATCCATGCCTTTGATTGTTTCGAATCCAGTTCGCTAAACCCTCGTACGGTCAATGCGGCACCCGCCAATTGCATTAGATACGGCCTCAATTCGCTGAGATACGAGAGAATGAACGGCGAGGTGAATGCGAACAGAAGCGCAAACCGGAATCGCCTCAGGGCGAATGCCAAAACAAGCATCCACGGCAGGTTGCTGAGGCGAAGAAAGAACTCGGAATGGGGAACCACCTTTTCCCACGCCCATATGTAAAGCATGTATCCCGGCATTTGGGAGTCAGATCCGGGTACCAGGTGCATAGCTAAAAACCAAGCATTAAGCGTGGCACGACTGGCCTTGTAGGCAGTGTTCCCCTCGTCGATCCAGAAACTATCATTCGATACGAATATACATGCGATGATAACCACGAAGATACAGAGCGTCACATTGGCTATAGCCTGGCGATCAAAGTGGCGAATAACCACGTTAGAATTGTAAGAGCTTTTCATTTGATTGATTTTCCATGATTAGGGACATTTCCGGTGCTGTGAAGCAGAAGAAGCGCTCGAAAACCTGGGGTCTCATCCACGATATGACCCTTCCGCGAGATAAATCTGCGGCCGGCGAGACGCCGGTGATAGACATCAATAAGGTCATCGAACAGCTTCGTGCGGGTAGGATTCTCTCAGAATTCTCGGACTGTATTTTGATCGGGAGCTGCATCGGCCTCAGTTATATCCAGGAAGCGATAGAAACTGCCCAAGTTATATGACCCGTCTTATCTGCCTAGCAGGATTACCTCCCACCATCGCGCCGGTTTGGACGTCTTTCGTCACCACAGCGCCAGCACCGACGACCACCCCGTCGCCAAGCGTGACGCCCTTGAGGATGATAGCGCGGGAGCCGATGAAACAATTCCGGCCGATCACCACTGGCTTTGCCACCGCCACAGGGTCTGTTAGCCAGGTGCCATCCTCACCCTGCGGGTGAAAGTCGGTGTCCAGGATCATCGCACCACCGCCGATTTGGGTGCCTGCGCCGATCTCCACCCGTAACGCGCAACATATCACAGTGGAACTCATGCCTACCCCATCGCCCAGGATCAACTCCGCCCCAGCGGCCAGGGTCGCCAAGCGGCATCGACCGCCTTCTGCCACCGGATTCGCCATGGCTGCACTGCACAGCGTGACTCGGTCGCCCAACCGGATGCTCGACTTGCGTTTGCGGTTGATGCCCGGGCGTCCGATGACCACCAACTGGCGGCCGATCTTCACCCCTCGTGCCAACAGGTAGATCCGCCACAGCGGCGAGAAACCAGTTAGGGCAAAGGCCTTGCATTTCCCGGGAAAGGACATATCGATGGTCTATTAGGGAGTGATCTACTGTTAGCGATTCGAGCGCATCAGAAATAAGCGTCCTGCTTGAGGCGCTCGAAGTCGGCACTCGTCAGCGCGGGCCTGCCGCGGAGACAGTTAATTGGTCCGGCCACGCGCATCTTGGACAACAGCCTGAAGGCCAGCGGTGACACCGGGGCTTTCGACAGCAAATGCAATCCGACGCCATTGGTATTGAAGTGCAGGCTATGCTCCCGGGCCACCCAGCGAAGACTGGCTTCTGCGAAGATTCCGACATGCTGACCGGTCTCTGGCACGTAATACCACCAGTCACCTGGTTTGGGCAGGTACGGCGGCATCAGCATGGTACTAAAGAGCACATTCGGCGCCATCTCTAGCATTCTGGCAATCTCCCCCGCCGGATCAATCAGATGCTCGAACACCTCGAACGCGGTGACGGCTTCCACCGGTTCGCCGGCATCGACATATTCGAAGCCGCGGGCGTAGAGGTTCTCCGCGTATTTGTCCGACCACCAGAAATCAAACCCGCGGTCGCGCATCGAGCGCACGAACAGGCCGTGGCCACCGCCGTAATCGACAAACCGGCCGTCAGGATCCATGAATGCTTGGATGATGGCCTGAGTCACGACCTCGAAGCGCTTGTTCCGTCCGACGGCTCCGACATCCAGCGCGCTGAGGGCTGAAGAATAGGCTTCTTCTAACCAGTAGGGTTCTTCCGTTTGCACATACTCGCAGTGCGAACACCGAAAGTAGGAAACATCCACCCGGTGGAGCATGGTCAATTTACCGAAATCCCGGGCTTCCGCCCCGCAAAGTCTGCACTTCATTGTTTTATTCCTTTCATTCCATCAGTTAGTTCAAGAAAAATCCGCTGGTGAACCGCGATGCTTTCCTCCCAGTCGAATTGGAGGGAGTGGGCATGGATCGCCTCACGCCAACTCCGGTCGCGGCAGCGTTCCTCGGCCTGGAGCATCGCCGCTGCGAGCGAGTCGGCACTGCGTCGCCGCGCTACGACCACATGTTCGCCGCCGACCTCGAGTTCCGCATCGCCGGGAAAGATCACTACGGTGGTTTCTAATGGCAATGACTCCAGAATCGGAAAGCCGAAGCCCTCGAAATCCGAAACATAGAGTACGATGTCCACATCGCGGATTTCCTTGAGCAGGTCGCTGCGTGACAAACGCCCGAGTAAAGTGATGCCTGCGGGCGGCGTGGAACCGATCCGCAGCCCCACCAACTCCGGATTGCCGGTGATGCGCAGTTCGCGCCCGCCCCAGCCAAGGCGGGTCAGTGCGCCAATGGATAGATCCAGCCGTTTCCGGTCATTTGCGCCATCGAGAAAAAGATACCGGAATGGCATCCCGCCGCGGTCCGGCTTGGATTCCAGTAGACCGGGAGCGGCCTGCCGGACATCGCTGGGCATGCCATGGCGGGCAACCACCATCTTGTGGGCCGCCGCAGGGAAATACCGACGCAGATCCTCCGCGGTTGACTCGGACACCGCAATCAGGCGGTCTGACTGACGTATCATCGTCCGAAGTGATAGATTCATGTAGGCCCGCGCACGCCAACCCGCCCGCGGCGGCGATCGCAGGCCGGCAAAATCATGCAGGGTGGAAACCGTCGGCAGGGGCGGCAACCATGCCGTGAATTGCGTAGGATACCAGAGCGCGGTATATCCGCTAGCAGCCAACCGCCGGCCGACCTTGTCCCGCCACAACACGCCCCGCAAATCAGTGGTTTCCCATTGCACACCCATTGCGCTGCAGTGCGCGCGAACCTCGGGATCCAGCCGCCGGTCAATCCCAACCGGCAGAGAAAACCCCTTGCGAGCCAAACCCGCGAGTATTTCCTGCATGTACAGACTGACCCCGCCGCGCGAGGTCTCTAGCTGGAATGCGGTGCCGTCAAATGCTAACGTCATACGATTTCGATGGGTAATTTATGATCGTTGCCAACGCACCAGATACGGGCGTCTACTGCGTCGCCGTCCGATGTGAGGGGCGTGGTAAAACTCAACGGGGGCGGGGGCTGAGCCGCGCGGAAAGCGCCGACAGCGTGCTCGCGACATGATCAAGGATTTCCGTGCGCAACCGCGCGGGCAGGCCGATATAGACAAATGCGGGAGTGATCAGCAACAGATACGCAGCGATTTTAATGGATAACACGCTATGGAGGGCCAGCGCCTTGGAACCGTCGATAGCAAAGGTTGCATAAAGGATCATCACCACGGCAATGAGCAACGCGGGTCTGGCAACCCATGATACCACGGTGATGTATGTCTTGCCGAGATGTCGGCTGGTGATCAAGGTTGCAAAGCCAAAGTTAATGACCACACTGGCAACAATCGAGGCCAGCAGTATCCCGGTGAGTCCGTAGGCGGCACTGAGCGGAAACGCCGAGGCAACAAACAACACGCCTTCCGCCAGACATACGTATTTGATTTTGTGAACATCCTTGCTCAGCGAGGCGAAGCCCACATGGAATTTACTGGTGCAATAAAGGAAAATAACAACTCCCAACAACGAGTCATTGATGATTGGCCACGATATCTTGCCCGAGGTCCAGATCGCCACAAACGGTTGGTTGAACAGCGCCAAGCCGACGGCCCCCAACGCCGCGATTGTGCTTGTGAGAACGAACAGGTCGTGGAACCGCCGCTGCAACTGCGCGGTTTCTTCGCGAACTTGCATTTCCACTAGGCCGGACGCAGATGTCTCAAAGATGCGGCCGACAAATTGTTGGACCAGGGCGGAGAGCTTGCTGGCCACCGCCCAAATCGACGCACTTTCCAGCCCGAGCCCGCGGCTGATGACAATTACCTGGCTGGTAGAAACTAGCTGGGTGCCGAGATTCAAGACAAATAGTCCGCTACCGTAGGAGAACATCCTGCGGAAGAGGTGCATGTCGAATCTCCCCCAATGCCCCTTCGTGGGATAAAGACGGAGGTGATAGCAGCTGTATGAGTTAATCACAAAACCCAGCACGTAACCCACAACCGCTGCTGCTAATAGACTGTAGAGTTTCCATCCGGCTTGAAAACCTAACCATAGGGTCAAAAGACTGCCGATTTGGCAGGCTATGCTTCCCAGATTGTGAATGTCCAGCCGCTGGTGGGGCCAGAGCGGAGCAGCGGCTGCTCGGGTCATAAGCGAGACCCCCCCCATGCATGCCTGAATCGTCCCGAGTTGGGTGAAAATGGACTTCAAGTGTGGTGGAATTCCCAGAATTGAGGATCCTGCGATGACAAACAGGATTCCCAGAACCATCACCGTCAGACCTTGAAGAAGGAAGATAACGAAACCGGTCACCAGCACGCTGCCATACTTGCCACCATCCATGTTGTCCTTGTAATTGCTCAGAAATCGGGCAATCGACCCGGACATGCCGCACTCCAACAGCATCAGGTACCCCGTAAGTTGGGTGATCAAGGCCCACAGTCCGAATTCTTCCTTGCTCAGGTAATGGAGCGCTAGCGGAACTGACATTAGCGTGTAAACGACGCTGAATCCCAAGGCTGCATACCCAGTAATCAACCCATTGAGGAAACGTTGAGCGCGAGAGGTGAATTGCGTGTTACCTGACATACATCAACGTTGAGAAGGATTCTGGATGATCATGCAAAGCGACTCAGGAGACGCCAAGCTGAGTATAGCTCAATTGATGTTCGCCCCGGACTTGGCCAAACTCGGGTTCAGTGGCAGGGTATAGAGAGTTCGCCGTTTGACCTCATAAGCTGGCAGCGGGAGATTGTTCTGTAGCAAGCGGATCATACCGCAACCAATCAGCAGGGAAGACGTCGCTCCCTTGAAGGTGCCGACAATGAACACGAAGAAAATTGGCGACCAAATCAGGGGGATGCCGATGAACAACGCCAGCGGAAACCACTCTGAGTTTCGACAGCGCATGATTTGCCGATGGGCGTGTATAGCCACGCGGATTTGGGCCAGCAACAAGCACATGAGACCGATATAACCGATGGTGCGGATGGTTTGGATTGGTCCGCTGTGGTAATCACCATTGGTAAGAATCGATTCCCGGTGCGCATCAAAGCCGGAGATGCCTTTGCGGACGCCTCGTCGCATCGCGGTTTGACTGGCGAGTTCCGAGGCTTTGAACCCGAGCCCGTCGCCGAACCACTTGTTTTCAATCCAACGGTCGGTCAGGAGCACCTCACGCCAGATATCAAAGCGCCACTCGTTTGAACTTTCGGCTTCCAGGCTGTAGCGCTGATTCCAATTTCCAGGGAGGAAGGACAGCGAGCGTTGGACATTCGGCGGCAGCGGGGACAGCGTGTTGATTGCTGTGAGCAAGCAGAGGGCAACGATAATACTCCAGATGGTGGCGACAAGCCCGGAGAATCCGCTGCGATAGGCAATACCGACGAGAAAGGTCATGCCCACAGCTGCCACATTGTTTCTATAGCCACTCATCATCGTAGCCGCAAGCGCCAACAAGATGAGGGATGCCCAAAACGGACGCTGGCACGCACGCAGTGGCGAGATATAAGCGGAGATCCAGAGTGCCAAGTTGTTGCCGAAAGCACCCAGAAATCCGATGCGCGTGGCAGCTTCAGTATCGACCTTCTTGCCATATTCCTCGTAGTTTGGCTGGTCGGTGCGGAGGTAGGAGCCACCTGTGTAGAAGCCAACGACAGGGACAAGCATGCCCAAAATCGAGACCACCAGATTCGTAAGCCCCCCTAGGATCGACAAGCGCAGCACCCATTTCAGATCGCTGGCATGGACTTTCAAGCCACTAAGCAGCAGCCCGCTCACCATGGTAATCGCAAAAATGGCGTAAGGCTTGCCGCCCACGGACTCGCCTCCGAAAATATTTACCCCGACTGGATTACGCAGATACACCTGCGCGACAAACAGTGTGACAACCAAGACCCAGAACTCCAACTCCGTCCATGCCAGCCTTAAAGGGAGTTTTCGCATCAGAAAGAGGGGCACACAAAATCCAATAACCAAAATCTGACCCATCAGGCCGCTGTCCGGCTGGCCGGGAATGCGAAAACCGATGCCCAAGGCTGACATGAACGGAATCAGCAACCAGATCTTGCGGCCTAGAGCTATGCAGGTGATGACGACCGTGCTCCCAATCACCCAGACGATGGTCTCAAACTGGGCAGTGGCGGCGGATATGCCCAGATACAGCGCCACAAATGTGGCTAGAATGCCGAGGATGATGAATTGGATTTTCTTAGAGTCCATGAAAGAGGGATGTCTAAAAGTCAGAAGGTCTAAAGGTCTAAGGTCGAAAGGTAGGGCGGTTCGGCCTCGGGCCGCCCACTTGTCCGCCCGCATGGGCGGGATGAATGCGCGATATATGAACCGCACATGAACCGCGGCACCCTCAGGGAAGATTCACGGCGCGGCGAGGCCGCCGCGCCCTACCGGGCGAATGGGAATTGGAATACATTAAGTTGGCCGCAAAGAGGCGCAAGAGGACGCAAAAAAAAAGGCTCTTCAGCAGAATCTGTGGGTGAACTGCGGTTCTGGTAGATCTCCA
>JBAXOF010000028.1:0-24323 GCA_037133375.1 Verrucomicrobiota bacterium
TGCCGAACGCGCCAAGGGCGCATCGCGATCTGCGTTTCTTCATGCGATGTCGTTGATTCCTCGCGGCGAGATCATTGATGGAGATGAACCGCGCCCCAACAGAAGGCGAACAAGGCGTCCCGGCTAAGACTTTTTCGCGCAAAGCCGCAAAGTTTTCAGAATGGCCATATCCCTAACTGATCACGAATATACGAATCTAACATCACTCCATCATCCTTTGCGGCTCTGCGGCTTTGCGCGAGCCACTCTTTTCTGAACTCTGTGCTGCCATGCGATTCATGCCAGTTAAGAAAACCAAGCACACGCTTCTCGACTGGCTGCGGGTGGAATACGCCATCGGGAAGCCGACGAACAAACTCCAGAACCTGACCGCCATCGACTCGGACAATTTCGTTGCCGAAGTGAAGCACATCCGCGGCAAGAAACTCCCGCTCACTGCCGCCGGGCTGCAAGCCCTGCGCGAGGAATACACCCCCACAAGCGAGCCGCTCCTCACACCCGGCATTGCCACCCACTATTCACTTTACACCGGCGGGCCTGCCCCTCGCCGTTAAGAAGTTTCACGCGCAAAGGCGCAGAGGTTTTCAGAATCAAGGGAAGCCCGACAGGTCGTATAGGACTAAGGTATGATATGCGAATCCGGGGTGATCCGCTCCGATGGCCCGTCCGGTGGTCCGGATTGGGGAATGCGGGCGGTGCTCACTTTCCTGTTTCCAAAGGGATGAACTCATGCTAATTCTGCTGGCACTCCGGTCCGTCTTCCACCTATCCTTCACCCCAACTAACAACCCGCATCCCCCCCCCAGAACACATTATGAAAATCCACGCCACCCTCCTGTCCACGCTGTTCCTCGCCAGCTTGCCTGCCCTCGCGGGCACGCCCACACCCACCACTTCACCCGTCCCGGAATCGCCATGGTCGTGCCGTCTGGCACTCTATGGTTGGGCCGAAGCGCTCCAAGGCGACATGGGCGTTGCCGGCCGCACCGCAGATGTGAACCTGAGCTTCAACGACGTCCTCAAACACCTCGACATGGCCTTCATGGGTGCGGTGGAGGTTGGCTACAACCGCTGGAGTTTCATGGCTGATGTCGTTTATGCCGATGTCAGTGGCAGCGCCACCCGCCATAACATTTATGTCCATCTGGACGATAAACAATTCCTCGGCAACTTCATCGTGGCTTACGAAGCGATGAAAACCGACACCATGAAATTTGACGTCTATGCCGGAGCACGAGTCAATTCGATCAAGAGCACCTTGGATATCAGTGACCCGAGGTTGTTGGATTTCCATGGTTCCGGCAGCAAGGCCTGGGTGGACCCAATCATCGGTGCCCGCTTTCAACATGAATTATCTAACAACTTTTTCGTCCGCGCGGTCGGTGACGTCGGCGGATTTGGCGCCGCCTCGCAATTCACCTGGCAGGCTATGGCAGGCATCGGCTACAGCTTCCATGAGTATGGCAACCTGCTGCTGGGCTACCGCGCACTCGGCACCGATTATACCAATGGTGGCTTCACCTATGACCTCATCGCCCATGGCCCGATCATTGGTTATGAAATCCGGTTCTAACCCAGAACCGTCCGTGCTCCAGACCCAGCAATAGATCCCAACAGCTCAACCCGAACCAGAAAAGAGCGCACTAGTGAAAATCCCGCGTCTGTTGGTTTTCGTTGCGCTCGCCCTTGGCGGCGTCGTTGCTGTCGTGTGGGCATTCGGCGCTTTATACTATGACGGGCCGGCGCGGTGGCTGGTGCCGGTGCTGGGCGTGGCGCTGCTGGTGGTGTGGGTGTGGCTGCCACGGTGGCCGCGCAAGCTGGCGATAATTGGGGTGTGGTTCGCGCTGGTGGTGACTTGGTGGCTGATGCTGAAGCCGACCAATGACGCTGCCTGGCAACCCGACGTGGCACAAGTGGCGTGGGCCAAAGTCAACGGCGACGAGGTAACGGTGCACAACGTCCGCAACTGCGACTACCGCAGCGAGAACGATTTCACGCCGCGTTGGGAGACGCGCCGTGTGCGCCTCTCACAGATCACCGGCATTGACATGGCGGTTTGCTACTGGGGTTCGCCATGGATGGCACATCCGATCCTGAGCTTTCAGTTCGCCGACGCCCCGCCGCTGTGCTTTTCCATCGAGACGCGCAAAAAGATCGGCCAGAGTTACTCGGCCATCGGCGGTCTCTACCGGCAGTATGAGTTGATCTACATAGCCGCCGCCGAGCGCGACGTGCTGCGCCTGCGCTCTAACTTCCGCAAGGGCGAGGAGGTCTATCTCTATCGCACCACCGTGACTGCCGCCCAGGCGCGGGAGCGCTTTGAGGAATACCTGCATACGCTCAATGCCATGCGCGAGCACCCGCGCTGGTATAACGCCATCACCACCAACTGCACCACCGCGATCCGCCAACAACATCCCGCCTCCGAGCGCCTGCCGTGGGACTGGCGCCTCCTGCTCAATGGCAAAGGCGATGAACTCATGTATGAACGGCACACCATCGCCACCGCAGGCTTGCCCTTTGCCGAGTTGAAGCGCCGCGCCCTCATCAACCCCGCCGCCCGCGCCGCCAACAACGCGCGCGACTTTTCCGCCCGCATCCGCGAGGGGCGCCCGGGTATGTGAGCCGTGGCGGCGGCCTTGGACCCATCCCCTTCGAACCCATCTTAAATCAACCCTCAGCCATGAAACGCCCATCATTCGCCCTCGTTTTCGTAGCCGCAATCGCCCTCACCGCGTGCGTCAACATGCCGGTGTCCCCGCAACAAGCCGAGAACCGCTCGGCGGCGGCCGATCTGAAACAAGCGGGCGCGAAGAACCTTCCCGCCGCCCAGCGCGCCGCCCTCTATCTGAAGGCTGCGGCGGAGGTTAGTTGTTTGTTAGATTCGCACAACGTCGGCCCGGCCGCCAGACTCACGTATAATCAGGCTGCGTCCGAACTCACCGTGATGTTGCGCAGCGCCGACCAAGGCCGCTTGTGGAACCGCCCGTTCACCGTCACCTCGGGAGGCATCACCTACCGGTTGCACTTCGCCAAGGGCACCCGCGACGGTGTGTGGGATCCAAGCTATTTCACCGCAGTCACGCCCGCTGCGGAGGTACCGGCAAATACCGTCGTGCGCAAAGACCACCAGGACGGCATCGGCGGCGCACTCGTCGGTGTCCACCAGACGCGGCCGTTGGAGCCGTTCTCGCCCAAGGTTGGTGTCACCGCGCCGGTCACCGCCGTGCTCGATTTCAAAGGCCGCGATGCCACCCTGACGCTGGTGGATCCGGCCATGAAACAAAAGGCCCGCGTGGGCGGCTCTGATAGACTGTTAGAGGCGGATTTTTCCGCGCCGCTTACTTACTATCCGCATGCGTCGGAATACTGGAACGGTATCATGGGGGCGTTGCGCGTGTCCAGCTACATGGGAACCACCGGTCTCTATGCCGTGCAACCCTATGATTCGCAGCGCATTCCGGTGATCTTCGTGCATGGCCTGATCTCCACCCCCCGGATGTGGCGCAACGTGATCAACGAATTGGAATTCGATCCAGCGCTGCGCCAGCGTTATCAATACTTGGTCTTCGGCTATCCCACCGGTAATCCCCCCGCCTACTCGGCCTTGCGCTTCCGCGAGGAACTGGCGAAGTTCTATCAACTTCATCCGGACGCCCCGTCCTGCGTGTTGGTCGGCCATAGCATGGGCGGCCTCATCTCACGGATGCAGGTGACCAGCTTGGATCGGGACGCCTGGAATGCCATGGGCAAGGACAAGGCCGCGACGTTTTTCTCCAACGTGCCGCAGGGCAGTCTGATAGAGCAGGCCACGATCTTTAATGCCAGCCCGCACGTGAGTCGCGCGGTCTTCATCTGCACTCCGCACCGCGGCAGTGAGATGGCCCTCGGTCGCCTCGGCGAATTCGCCCGCCGCCTGATTTTCCTGCCGGTGGAACTCACCACCACCGTCACCGGCACGATGGGCAAGGCGGTCGCTGTCCTCACCGGCGACCCCCAGCGCATGCCGAACAGTGTGGACGGTTTGGCACCCACCAATCCCTTGCTCAAGGTGCTCGACTCACGCCCGATCAAGGTGCCTTATCACACGATCGCCGGCGATCGTGGCAAGCGCGACACGCCTAACAGTTCTGACGGGGTGGTGGCCTACTGGAGTTCCCATCTGAAGGGTGCGCGCTCCGAGAAAATCGTGCCCGGTCCCCACGGGTCGTGCGAACTGCCCGAGACCCTCACGGAAGTCCGCCGCATTCTCCATCTCCATCTGAAGGAAAACCCTGGCAAACGCTGAGCGGAGGCGATCCCTAACTTGCTTTATAGGATGATTCCCCGGCCCTGCCGCGCATTGGAGGTCACCTTGATGCTTCAGCCGCCGGTGATCCGCCAGATGGCCAAGCCTGCGGCGGCCACCAGCGCACCCAGTGCGGCGGTGCCGGCAAGGCGGTCGGTTAGGGTGGTGCCGGGACGCTTTGACGAGGAGGATTTTGGGAAGACGATGGCGGCATAGGCCATGCCGGCGAGCAAGCCGCCGAGGTGGGCGGCGTTATCGATGAAGCGATAGCCTAACAGTCCGATGACAGCGGTCAACAGGACGCCGGCGGTGAGGCGGCGTCTGGCGGAACGAGGCACGAGATTTCCATGCAGGGTTTCAAAGACGATGAGAAAGCCGAGCCAACCCATCAGGCCGCCGGAGGCCCCCACCGAAGTGGCGCTCACCAAGCGCACTGAAGCAGCACCGCCGATCGCTGCGGCAAACAAAAACACCATCGGCAAATGCGGCCAACGGGCAAACACTTCCAAGCGTTTGCCTAGATAGGCGAGGGCCGCCATATTCATGAGGAAATGCACGAGGTTGCCATGCAGGAACGGCGCGGTGAACAGCCGCCACCATTCACCGCCCAAATACGCCGCCTTGACCAAGCCCGCTGCGGCAATGCTATCGCCCGGAAGCCATTGTGCCAGACCGACGAGGGTCATTAAAACCAACAGGAATTTCGTCGCCGGCGAGCGTTGGAGCTCCAACCAAGTCTCGAAGCGCAGGGCTTGGACGTGTGCGGCGGTGGCTGCGGCATTCCAAGTGGCGAGTTCAGCGCGGCGTTTGCGTGCCTGATACCACGGGATGAATCCAAACACCACGAACATGAGCAAGGCAAGACCCAGCGGTATCGAGCCAAGCATAGCCTTGCCGATATCCCGCAGGCGGTCATGGGAAGCAAGCACAGAACCTGGCTCCGCTGCGGTCGTGGCAGCCTTCTGCATGCCGTCGTAAAACGCATACACCGCGAAACTCGCCAGCAACAGGCCGAACCACCGCAGCCGATCCACGGCGGCGAGCAGATCCTCGCGGGTCCAGCGTTCGCGGATCTCGCCCATGGCGGCACTGAGTCCGCTGATTTCTTCCGGCAGGCGCATGCGCGAATCTTCCGGTGTCCACACCAGCAGGATCGCGCTGTGGCGGTCATCGCGCACCGCAGCGGCGAGGCTGTCCAGAGAGTCACAGGGATGCTCCCGGCGCTTCAAATCCATCCAGCCCCATCCTTGCGGAGCCGGGGCAAAGGCTGCGGCGCGTGCCCACACTGGATCTACAGCTTCGATGAGGGCAGTTGTCACGCGTTAATAGCGTTAGGGAGCGGCTGATTTTTTCAGCTATTCCTGCCGGATTGGCAGCTAATGGGATCGAGGAGACGAAGGGACTTTATGGAGGAGTCACAGGCGCTGGCTCAGGGGCCGCCGGAGGTGGGGCAGGCACCGGAGCCTCAGGCGCGGGAGTAGCGGGCGCTGGCTCGGGCAGGGTCGGCGTGACCGGAGTCGGAGCGGGTTCAGGTGTGACCGGAGTTGCAGGTGGCAGCACCAGTGGTGCGGGCTGCGGGGCAAGGGGAGTTTCTGCGGCGGGTTTTTTCGCAGTGGCCGGGGGTTTGGTATCTTTGGTGAGGCCCTTTTGTTTGTTTTGATGGCCAATGAGGATGGCCAAAGTCAGGCTCAGAATGAAGAACATGGAGCCCAGATAGACGGTGCCACGCTGCAGCACGTTGGTAGTCCGGGCACCGAACACCTGATCGGTGACGCTGGCACCAAAGGCGGCACCGAGGCCCTCCTGTTTTGGACGTTGCATCAAAATGAGCAGGGTCATCAGCAGGCAGACAAGGACGAAGACCACCAACAGGAGGTTGATGATGATGGGAAGCCATTCAATTGCAGCTAGAATCATGGGGCGGCGAGACTACGGGGCATTTTGCCGCTTGTAAAGCAAGGACTTTGGGGAAATGTCAACGCTTGCCTGCAATTGCCGCTGATTGGCGCTTGCTCCGGTCGCGCCTCCTGGCCCATCGTGGGTGGCACCGATGAAAGAATTGCTTGCGGAACTCGAACGCTGGGGATCGGACGTGATCTTTGGGCGCGCCAAGGGTTTTCGCGCGGCGATGATGCGCCTTTTCATGCGCACCCTTTCCGGGCTCTACCGGCTGGTGGTCCAAACCCGCCTCAGCCTGTTCCGCAATCGCTGGATCCCCCAGCACCACCTCGGCACTCTCGTCGTGGCTGTAGGCAATATCACCGTCGGCGGCACCGGCAAAACCCCAGTCGTCGAATTGCTTGCCCGCTCGCTGCGTGATCGTGGCCGCCGCGTCGCCATCCTGTCCCGCGGTTACAAAAGCCGCAAACTCGAAACGCCCCAGCACTGGCCCGGACCCAGCGGCCAGCCGCTGCCTGCCGAGACCTTGCCCAAAATCGTCTCCACCGGCAGCAAGCTGTTGCTGTCGTCGAAGTTTGCCGGCGATGAGCCGTATATGCTGGCCCGCAACCTCACCGGAGTGGCCGTCATCGTCGATAAGGACCGCGTCAAAGGCGGGCGCTTCGCCGTGAGCCAACTCGGCGCGGACACCCTGCTGCTCGACGATGGCATGCAGTATCTGCGCCTCGCCCATGCCCTCGACATCGTGCTGGTGGATGCCCGCGAGCCGTTTGGGACCGAGGCCTTGCTGCCGCGAGGCACCTTGCGCGAGCCGCCGCGCAACCTCCGCCGCGCCAGCTACATCCTCATCACCAAGTGCGACGGCGGTTCCAATGAGACGCTCGTCTCGCGCCTGCGCCGCTACAACCGCACCGCCGAGATCATTGAATGTGCCCACGGTCCGATCCATCTCGAAAACCTCTTCACCGGTGAGCGCCAGCCGCTCGCTTTCCTCAGGGACAAATGGGTCGCCGCCATCAGTGGCATCGCGGTGCCGGAAAACTTCGAGCGCTCGCTGGAAAAACTCGGTGCCCGCGTGGAAATCCGCCGCCGCTTTCCCGACCACCATCGGTTTCCCCGCAAGGAAATCGACGAGTTTATGCAACGCTGCGTCGAGCGCGACATGGAGCTCATCCTCACCACAGAAAAAGACGCCGTGCGTTTCCCCCGGCCCACCGAGTTGGATGTGCCGGTGTATTTCCTGCGCATCGAGGTGGAAATCCTCAAGGGCCACGCGGCTTGGGAAGGTTTGTTAGACAGGCTCAGCCAGCCGCCGCCTGCCTTCGATCACGTCCTGCGCCACCGCGAGGCCTACCGACCGTAGGCTATTTTTCCTGTAAGCAATTCCCGGTTGCGCCACAGGTAGTTCCACCCGGAGATGAGAGTGAGAGCCAGTGCCAACCACATGAAACCCGGCATGAGCCAGCCATCCGGTTGGGATAAATAACGCAACAACCGGAGCACCGGGTTGTGGGGGGCGGGTGCCTCCACTGCAAACCACACCAGGCAGGTGATGCAGTAGCCGAGTTGCAAGCCCGTTTTCCATTTGCCAAGATTATCGGAGGCGAGCATTCGGCCGGCCTCGATGGCGATTTGGCGCAAGCCGGTGATGAGGAATTCGCGCGCCAAAATGAGCACCGTGACCCACACCGGGCACAGTTGCACCGAGCTGAGATAGACGAAGGCCGCGCACACTAGCACCTTGTCCGCCACCGGATCCAACAGTTTGCCCAGCGGCGTGATCAGCCCGAGTTTGCGGGCAAAATAGCCGTCGAACCAATCGCTGATAGCCGCAATCACAAAGGCCATCAGCGCTACCCAGTGACCGACGTGGCTCGCCAGCGCCGTGCCTCCGACAAAAATGGCGGTCAGCACCAAGCGGCAGAGGGTGATCGTATTCGGCAAGTTCACTCGCGCAGTATGGGAAATTAAGCGCTCCTTGGCAACAAGAGGTTGCGCCAAGGCGACAACTTCACTAAACCCGCGCCGCCTTCCCCATCCATTTTTATATGAGCAACAGCGACTTCGGACTCATTGGTCTGGCCGTCATGGGCCAGAATCTCGTTCTCAACGTGGAAAGCCGCGGCTTCCAGGTCTCGGTTTATAATCGCACCAGCGCCGTCACCGACGCCTTCGTTGCCGCCCATCCAGAGAAAAAGCTCGTGGGAGCCAAGACCCTCGAAGACTTCGTCCAATCGCTGGCCGCGCCGCGCAAGATCATGATCATGGTCAAGGCCGGCGCGCCCGTCGATGCGGTCATTAAGTCGCTTATTCCGTTGTTAGAACCTAACGACATCATCATCGATGGCGGCAATTCCCTCTACACCGACACCGAGCGCCGCGACCAATGGCTCACCGGCCTGGGCCTGCGCTTCATCGGCACCGGGGTTTCCGGCGGCGAGGAAGGTGCCCGCAAAGGCCCGTCGATCATGCCCGGCGGCCCGGCCTCCACCTGGGAGGTCATGCAGCCGATCTTTGAGGCCATCGCCGCCAAGGTCGATGGCGAACCCTGCGTCTATCACATCGGTCCCGGCGGCGCCGGCCACTTCGTCAAGATGATCCACAACGGCATCGAATACGGCGACATGCAGCTCATCTGTGAGGCCTATAACATCTTCAAGGCCGCCGGCTTCAGCGCCGCCGAACTCGCCGGCGTCTTCGACTCATGGAACCACGGCGAATTGGAAAGCTACCTGATCCAGATCACCGCCGAAATTTTCAAACAAACCGACCCGCAAACCGGCGCGCCCATGGTCGAGAAAATCCTCGACACCGCCGGCCAGAAAGGCACCGGCAAGTGGACGATCCTGAGTGCGGTGGACAACGCGGTGGTCATCTCCACCATCAACGCCGCCGTCGAGGCCCGCATCCTGTCCTCCATGAAGGACCAACGCCTCGCCGCCAGCAGCCAACTTGAGGGGCCTGACACAACCCTATCCACCGACAAGGCGGCCCTCGTCCAACAAGTCCACGCCGCCCTCTACGCTTCAAAAATCATTTCCTACGCCCAGGGCCTCGACCTCATCACCACCATGAGCAGGGAAAAGGGCTGGAACCTTGATCTATCAAAAATCGCCGCCATCTGGCGCGGCGGCTGCATCATCCGTGCGCGCTTCCTCAAGCACATCACCGCCGCCTACCGCGCCAACCCCGCACTCGGCAACCTGATGCTCGATCCGTTCTTCAAGGACATCCTCAACCGCAGCCAGCAGAACTGGCGCGAGGTCGTCGCCCTCGCCATGCTCAACGGCATCCCGGTGCCCGCTTTCTCCGCCTCGCTCGGCTACTACGACAGCTATCGTAGCGCCGTGCTGCCCGCCAACCTGTTGCAAGCCCAGCGCGATTTCTTCGGCGCCCACACCTACGAGCGCACCGACCAGCCACGCGGCCAAATGTTCCACACCGACTGGCCGGAGGTGATCGGTTAGGGCATGCCGTGGCGGCACTCGAACTCTTTGTAGGCGCGCTGGTGACAGCGCGGGGGGCGATACCCGGCGGCTCACGGGCATTCCATCACCCAAGACGCGTTCTCACGAACGCGCCTACGAACGCGCGGCCGCTCTCTCTTCGTAGGCGCGCTGGTGACAGCGCGGGGGGGCGATGTCCGCTTGCTCATGGACGTTCCATCAGCCCGGACGCATTCTTACGAATGCGCCTACGAGCGGTGGCGCGGCTCTTCACCCCCTCACTTTTTCACCTACTTACTTCTTCACCTATTTACTTCTCTTCCTCTTCCTCCTCCAGCGGATGTTCCTCCTCGTGCCAATGTTTGGCGACGCTGGCTTAACCTGATAGACATTCTCCATGCGCAGGCGGATTTGCAACACTCAACATCCCACTCCATCTGCATGCACAGCTGCGTTCACGGTTTCGGCTTCTTCAACGCCTTTTTCACTTTGGACTCCAATTTCTTGATGCTCTCCGCAGGGGGCAGTTCCTCGGGCATGGTGCCGCCGAGTTCTTTGATCGTCTGGCGGACTTTGGCCCCGACCTCGCGGTGCGCTTTGTTGGCCTTGTCTTTGCCGGTGATCCGCTCGCGGCGCAACTTGTCTTCGGCTTGTGTGGCGCGGAAGAGATTCGCCGCCAGTTCGGTGCTGCCCATGTGATCGAGGATGTGCTCGCTCTTTTTCAGGCCCTTGCGGTGGTGGATGTCCTGCGCTCCGAGTCCGCCGTAAAGGCCCATGTAGCCGTGGTTTTGGAAAATGGCGTAGTCACGGGATTCGATGACGCCCGCGCCTTTCGCCGCATCGGCAAGCTGGCTGTTGTGGGTGCGAAGGTCGGAGCGGATGGCGAGGCGGCGCTGCTCCTCCAACTCCTCATCGCTCAATTCCTGCCGCCGCGTCTGGATGGCGAAGTAGGTTTGCCCCTGCGCCACGATCTCCTTGGCCGGATCCGCGTTCTGGATGACGAGGTAGCAGGCGTAGCGCGACATCATCACGGTCTTCAGCTTGCGCTGCGCACCGCTGCCGATCTCGACCATTTGGTCGGACCCGACGAAATGGTCTTCTATTCGTTGCCCACTGTTGAAGCAGGCAGTCTTGGCCTTCGCGATGACAGCTTCAAAGTGACGGTAATTCACGTAGCCGAGAACCTTGGCAAAGTCCCGGCTGGACCAAAATTCATTGCCCGCCGGGTTGGTCCGGCGGATTCGCTCAAACGGCGTGATTTCCTGACTCATGGCTGGAAGTGGCAGTTAGGGGTTGAAACAACGCAAGACAATCGGCGCCGCGACCTTGAGACCGCCGAGGATGTGGCCGAAGAGTTGTTGTTTGGCAGTCATGGGGATAGGTTGAAGTATGATGTTCACAGGGATCTCAAGGCAGCGGGAAGTTGAGATCTTTCATCGTGGGCCATCGAGATTCCGATATCTTGAGTAATGGCATTTGCCAAACCAATCTGCTTCTCCTCACCGGTTAGAACGGATTGACCCACTGTAAACACAACACCATCGATCCGTCTGTAGACAACTTGCTTGATGGCAGCGGCCTCGCCCGCCGGAAGGAGTGGCGAGATGGCAATCTCACGAATCAGCAATGCTGGATCAATATTCGGAACCATCACGCCACCATTTCCTGTGGCGCAAAATGTTGCCACGCGAAGCTCCTTCTCATGTTGATACTCAATGGCCTTGAGGAAATAGGGTCGAAGAACCAGGTCTCGTCGCTTGCTGAGAATTCTTCCAATATATCGGTGGTTGCCAGAACTGCGATCCACGTATGTCATTTTCTGCAAACGGAAATGCTTGACCGACGGGACGGCTCCTTTCAACGCATCGTTCAATCGCTTGCGATCAGTCATGACGGCGACCCCTTGGTGCCCGTAAATCGACCACATAGCCGCTGATTCTCTGCGCGACCTAAACCAACACCATACCGCACGCCTTTTTGCCAATGCTTCAGAATATGCCCAACCAAGTTGCTGTGACGATAGCCCCGGATAACCGTGATTCATATTCAGAGAGTTCTGGTTTACCGCAGGAAGAGAATCGAAAAGCCATTTCTGAGTATCCTCCCGCCCGTGCCCTGCCCGTTCGAGCGCCCGCCACAGTTCCTGATGGAAGTCCTCTCCAAGTGCCCCCTCAAAAGGATCACCCGCACGAAGCGCCGCCACTGACGGAAACCACGCCTTTCCCTCCATGAGCAAAAGCAAGGTGCTCAGCTTCATATAGCGCCAAAGCGTGTCTGTGGATTCAAGCATTAGATGAACGGGTTCTGGCGATCTGCCAGGTCGAGAAAAGCGGACTCCTGTAACGTTTCATGGCGGCGATTGATTCGATCCGGGAAGGTCATTCATCGTTGGAAGTCATTAGGCACCCTATTTCACTGCCCCGCCCCTCGGACCAGGTTGATTTCCTCGGGTGTTAGACCATAGAGCCGGAATACGTGCGCGTCGATCTCCGCTTCCAGTTCACCTACCGCCGCGTCGTCGCCCGCCCGCTTCGCGGTGAGGATGCGGTCCACCAGGGCGACCACCGGAGCTTGTTCGATTGCTGAAATGACAGGAATGGGTAGAGATTTCCAGTCGTCAGGGAACAAATCAGTATTACTCCGGCGATCTGCGCGGAGGTAATGACGAGCAAAGGATGAGTTGGAAATACCGAGAAGAAACTTTAGGTCATATCCTGCGCTTCTTTCCTCATATTGTATTCGGTCTGGTTTCTCGGCGTTATTGGCTTTTCTTTCATCTGGATAAATGGCCGACTTTCTCAAGGACTTATTACGAACACCGGCAAGACTGCTCCACGGCATACACACCATAACAGTATGATTGCAAAGAGTTCCATTTGTATCAATACACGCACGAATGCCCTCACCTCCTGTCCTATGAATAAAGATTTTTGGAGCAGTGTAGAGGCCAGAAAATGTAGGTCTCCGAAACAGCAAAGGAGCACGTGAGGTTCCCCATTCAAGCCACTTGTTGTTTGAAGCTTGCCAGCGAGCAAGATGCTTGCCTTCCACAAATGCTCGCGGATGTAAATCGTCGCAATAATCAGAAACCAAGTCGTGAAGCTCAAAGGCACCTTTTGCCACTTTTTCATCAGCATGAACGACCATTCCCACACTTATGTATGCGATATCACCAAGCATGACCGTTTCTGTTCTGATAGAGAGACTTCCCGCAGTGTCACCACCAGGAAAGAACAAGCGATGTGTCGCAGAGTATTGTGATTCACTCGGCAGCAGTGATATGGTTCCAAACTGTAACGAATGAAGTCTTCGTTCCGGCACTTTTTGAGAGCCGTCCCCACTCCCATAGAAGAAGATCATGTTTTTGACGCCAGCGTCGAAAATTTGAAGTTTGCCGAGGAAGTCGAGGCGATGAATGACAGCGTTCCGTAAGAACCATTCCTGGGATTTGATGGCATACTTGGAGTGGCAGTAGGCATCCGAGACGATCATCGTTTCCACTCCTCCCGGTCGTAACAAAGTGTGCCCGTGTTCAATAAACGGCATGTAAAGATCCCACTTTTCCCAAAGCGTTACGAACGCAGGCGCACTGCCCCGTTTTTCGGCAAGAATTGCGGCGCGGTGGGGCAGAAAGTCAGGATTGTCCGCACGCACATAAGGCGGATTTCCTATTACAATATCGAACCCGTCGCGTCCTTCGGGCGCAGCGGCGAGGATCTGGCGGAACCAGAGGTGCCAGAGGAAGAAGGGACGTTCGGAGCGTGGGTTTGACAGCAGGGCGTGGAGGCGTTCGCTCTTGCCGGTGAGCGCGTCCAACTCCGCCTGCATGGCGGCGCGCTTCTTCAATTCGCGTTCCTCGGCGGCGTGACTGCTTTTTGGCCCTTGCTTTCTGAGGTAGCTGGGATTAAGTCGGCGTTTGCGGGCGAGTTCCCGGTCCCAGTTTTGGATGGTGCCTTCGAGTTCCTCGCGGCGGTGAGTGAAGCGCGCGTCGATAGCATGGAGAATGGCAGCATCGATGCGGGCACGGATGTCAGCCTTTTCCGCTGGATCATGACAGGCATAGTAAGCTTCCCGGAGTTCGCTGAGTTGATAGCGCTCTGGACTTTGGATCATTACGACGAACTCACCGGGTGCCGCGTTGCCGCCAAAGTCCAGTTCCATATCGGAACTGCCAAGTCGCTGGCGACCGACGGCGCGGACGGGTTCGGCGAGTTGATCCAACGGTTCGCCTTCGAAGGATTCGAGCAGGCTGTTGCCCTGCATGATCTGATAGTCGAGATTCGGCAACGGGGTAGGCACGCTTTCGTCCACGATGAGGGCGAGCCAGAAGCGGAGACGGGCGATTTCCACCGCGCCGGCATCGAGGTCCACGCCATGGATGCAATGCTGGATAATGGCGCGCTTGGCGGTCGCCCGATCCAGCGAGGGGTTGAGTGTGAGCTTGGTCCAATAGATTTCCTGCAACAAGCCGATGGGAAATGCGCCCGAACCGATGGCCGGATCGCAAATGCGCAAGTCATCGAGATATTCTGTTAGACCGGTGGCATGACGGGCGAGCCATGAGTCCTGCCGCGCGTTGATAGGTTCCTTGAGGCGGACGAGCCTCCCGATCTCCGCCGGGGCATCCGGGTCGCCGGGGTAGCGTCCGGTGAGCGCATGGATGAGACTCTGCTGGCACATGTATTGGACTACCGGCTTGGGAGTGTAGTAGGCACCCTTGTCCTTGTTGTCTTCCAACAGGTTTTCAAAAATGCGGCCCAACATTTCCGGGTCGATGCCGATCTCGTGGTCCTCGGGATCATTCTCGTCGATGGTGAAGTGATATTGGGTGAAGAATTCCAGCAGCGCGGCAAACAATGGCGCTGGAAAATCGACATCCTCAACGCCGGGAAAGTCCGGTTCGAACAGGCCGCCGTTGAGGTAGGGCACGCGGGTGCCGGTGATTGCAAAGATCAAGCCGGGGCGCTGCGGCTGATTGAGGGTGTGGAAGAAGAGCGGGACGAGGCGGGTGGAGTGGAAGCGGGCTTGTTCTTCCTGCGAGGTGTCTTGAAACATCAAGCGCAGAAAATCCGGAGATCCTCCCACCCAGGCCATGGATTCCTGCGGGAGCTGCGTGTCATCCCCTGATAGTGCAGGGCAGCCGAGCCAACCTTTTTTCTGGATGAAATGCAGGAACACCAGCCTGCCTAGCAATTTCTTGACGAAGTCCCGCATGGGTTTCAGCGCGCGGGCGCGGTCTTTGCCCACGAGGTTCTCTAGGTGGATTCCAAGGCTCCGGCCGAGATCGGTGTTTTCCGTCAGGTGATCGCAGAACCCTCGGTAGTGCGCCTTGTAAGTGGTGAAGAACTCGATGCTGAGCTTCTCAACCGAGAAGGCATCAAGAACATGGGCGAGGGTGGTAGAACCCAGGTGGCGGGCCAGAAGTTGGAAGCGGGTGTCCGGCGTGCGGCAACTTTCGTTAGGTCCGAGTACATAGGTGTAGCGGCGGGTTGGCGTTTCGTGGTGGACAAGTGAACCATCTTCGTCGAAGCGAGTCTCGCGGTGGACGAAAGTGAAGCGCCAGGCGTCGTTGCCGGGCTGTGTGGTAGCGACAAGCAAGCCGTCCGCTGTGCCGGGAGAAAGCAGACTCGCGGCGAGATTGCGGATGCCGACGCGGTTGCGGAGCAGGGCCACCGCGTCGGAGGCCACGATTTCAATGACAGCGAGGGTCACGCTTTCGCCACCGGCATCGCGGGGCAACGTGACGACTCCGAGTTGATGGATGGCCACGGCCAGGCCGCCCTCGGGAATGGGAATCGCTAAGGGGACCGTGCGTTCTTCGTATTGCGCGAACATCTGCCGCAGCAGGCCTGACCACCGGGGACGTGCGTAGGGAAGGGTGATGAGGTCGAGCATGGGTCAGAAAAAGAGTAGGCGATCAGCAGCACACTGGAAGATTTTATTCAAGGGATATGGCCATAACCAAGATACTGTTTTGCCAAAAAATCGGGATTTCTTGGTTCTGAAAAACTTTGCGGCTTTGCGCCTTTGCGCGAGAACTCTTTTCATCGGATGTAACGAATGGCTCGCGCAAAGCCGCAGAGCCGCAAAGGAAGATGGGATCAAGTGTGGCTTTGCAGCGATTCATGACTCGGGGAGATTGTTGACGGCGCGGACGATTCCGTCACGCATAATTGAGGAAGATGGAGGCTGGGATCGATGTTCATTCGAATAAATGTTGGAGCCTAATCTTCGCCTCGCGTTTCACGCATCATTTCGTCAGTGGTAAATTTGCCTTTGGCGACTCCTACACTGGCTTTGAGCCAGGCGTCGAACTCGTTTGAT
This sequence comes from Verrucomicrobiota bacterium, assembly GCA_037133375.1. GTDB lineage: Bacteria > Verrucomicrobiota > Verrucomicrobiia > Verrucomicrobiales > Akkermansiaceae > Luteolibacter. Next base: position 15,958 of record JBAXOF010000028.1, read on the forward strand.
GTTCCATCAACGAACGACTCCGAAAGGATGATCTTGGGCAGGGCGGCGGTGTTGACCGGTTCGCTCGGATGCGGGTTTGAAGGTGTCTGGTGCGATGTCTCTTGTTCCAGCGGGAAGCCGTGGAGCAGGGCTATCAATTTGTCGGCAAGGACGGAAGGTGTGACTTTTACTTGTTTGACCGACTTCTGGAGCTTGTTGAGGTCCTTTTGAAGCTGTTGGAACTTGGCTTTGCGGACGGCGAGTTTGGCCGAGCGGATGAGATCCTTTTCGGAATCCGAGAGGAGGTTGAGCTTCAGGAAGGCATCGAGGAACTCGAGCGCGCGACGTTCGTTAGGGCCGGGGTTGTGGTCCAGCGCCTTTTCCGCGAGCACCGCCTCGGCGGCACGGTCACGAAAGAAAGCGAGCGCGGCGCGGACATCGCCGTGGTGGTGATCCGGCAGGGGCAGCGTGGGTTCATCCGGGTCTGGGGCCCGGAATTCGCGGGCGGCTTCGACAATGGAGATTTCTTCGATGCGGAGAGTGGGGGCATCGTCGTTAGAGATTGTGGCTGAAGGGGTGGACGGGGTGTCTTGATCAAGAGACAGGCGGGACGCCTGTTTTCCCTGACAGCCGGGACGGCTGTCCTCCGGCATGCCGACGCGGAAGAACCCATCACGCCGGGCATCGCGAATAAATATGACGCTGCTGCCCGCGCGGTTGTTGTCGCTGCGGCCCACACGGGCTCGCAAGGGAAGCTGCTTCACGCGGCGGAACTCCTCGGGGTTTTCGTCGCGGAATTTCCGGAGTTCCATCAGCAGGCTCAGCCGCTCGTCGCGCTCCGCCTCTTCAGGGGATTTGTCGAACAGGCCGAAATTGTCCACCTCCTCATCGGGGGAGTAGATCTGGCTGTCCTCGCCGAGCGCGCTGTGAAATGCCTGGAGCTTGAGAATGGCTTTCTTGCGCAGTTCGATGTCGTCATCGACGCGGGATGTCGGATAGAAGTTATAGATATAGATGCAGGTGGCATTGGTGCCGATGCGGTTGACACGGCCGATGCGCTGCATCAGGCGGGTGGAATTCCATGGTGTATCGTAGTTTACGATCACGTTTGCGCGGTGGAGGTTCACGCCTTCGGCAAGCACCTCGGTGGAGACGATGATGTCATAGTCATGGGACTGCTCCTTGAGCGGGTGGTTGGCATCGAAATTCGCACGCACCAACGGCATCATCTTGGCGCGGTTGGCCGCGTCCACGGTGAGGATTTTGCGGCCAAGCCCGGCGGCATTGAGTCTTTCCGTTAGGTAAGTGGTGGTTTCCTTGGACTCGGAGAACACGACCAATTTGCCATCGCGGTTTTCATCGCGGTTGAACAAGTCGATTTTCAGATAGCGCAGGAAGGTATCGAGCTTCGGGTCTTCCGTGATGGCCTCCCAGCGGGTGCAGAGGTCTTCGAGGACGGCGAGATCCCCCAGTAATCCTGTTAGGAAGCCCGCTTCGAAGTCGTCCGGCGTGCAAATGGAAATCGTCGGATCGGTGGGCTGGCACTCTTCAATCCTGGTGAGCAGTTCGCTTTCCCTGTCATCCAGCAGATACTCGGTGACTTTGAGATTCGGCGCGATGTAGATGGCACCTTTTTCAAACATTGTCGCCATCACGCGGGTGGCATCCCGGAACCGGCGCAGCGACTGGCGGAACGCGTGGAAGCTGCTGTCGAGCCGCTTGACCAACAAAACCCGCATAATGGTGGCGAGTTGGTGCGAGATCAGATCGGCATTCGTGTAGTTGGCCTTTATCTCGGGCTTGAGAAACTGGATTGCCCGATAGCGGTTGTAGGTGAAGCCACCGCTTTCCGCTGTGGCGAGGGTGGACATCGTCCGGTCATAGAGCGTCTCGATCTCCGGTGGCAATGGATAGAAAATGCGGCGCGGAGGTGCGACCTCAGGAAAAAGAATGTCTTGGGCGTCGAGGTCCTGCTTGTATTCGGCGTTGTCGCTCAAGTCACGACGGGTTCGGCGGACGATGATTTCCGACATCACCTTTTCACGGATCAGTTCGTAAACGTCTTTGACCTCCCTGCGGGCGACATCCGGGTCAGGTGCGTTCTTGGCGTGCAGGAATTCCTTTTCGCGGGCGGCGAAGAAGCGTTGGAGGTTGTGGACGTTCAGGGTGGAGTCTTTAAGGTCTTGGAACAGCGCGATGAGGTTGCGCAGATCGGCAGGCCGGTTGTTGAGGGGCGTGGCCGAGATGAGAATCACCTTTTTCCGCAGGGGCTTGCCGTCATCGCCGATCCTGCGGGTGTCGGTTTTGCAAATGCGCTGTAGCAGATCGAAGCCGCCGGACGCATCGTTGCGGAACCGGTGCGCCTCATCCACGATGATCAAATCGTAGCGCCCGGCATTGCGCACCTTGTGCAGGCTGCCATTGGTCACGATTCTAACATTATCGAGATGAAATTGGTCACGGGTCGCCTCCCAGTTTTCTTCCAACGCCGGGGGGACGACAATCAGAGTATGTGAGCGGTGATCGGGAAATCCGTTGTGAAAGAAAAACTTCCGGGCGATGAGCGTGGCAATGACCGTTTTTCCGAGACCGACGACATCGGCGAGGAAGAAGCCGTTGTGTTTCTGCAGCAGGCGGACGCCCTGGGTCACCGCATCAACCTGATAACTCAGCCGCTTGAATCCCTTGGGCAGATCCTCGGTGGCGTTTGGATCATAGTCGATGGCCCGCCCGAAATATTCGATGAGCAACTTGTGGTAAAGTTGATAGGGAGTGATTTCCGTGCCGAGATAGGTCTTGGCGGCCACCTCCTTGATGTCCTTTGGCAGGACATCAACTGATTCCTTCCACAGCGCTTCGAATTCATCCGTGGCAAACATCACGTCAGCGTAATCGTGAAGCAGAACGTTGAATTCGTAATTGGATTCCGGGCCGCGGATGCCCAGACCCGCTTCCGTCAGGTTGGAGGAACCGGTGATGACAGCACCGGGACGATGCTCATTAAAGCCATCAGGCCGGAAGATGTAGATTTTGGCATGGAGGTTCTTGGTCGGATGCGCGCGGACCTGGATCCGCTTGGTTGCCACATCGTCAATGAACTTGAGGATGCCCTTCTCCACTTGGGACGAATACTCGGCTTCCTCAATGTCCTTGAGCAGATTGGCCTTGAGTTGGGTGAGCGTCTCGCCTTCGGCCCCATGAAACAGGAGTCCGCGCTTCTGATAGTCGGCAATCAGGGAATCCACGTTGATGCCGACCAGCACCCGGATTTCCGGGACATGCTCAAGGAACGGGCGGACGGCAAACCATCCGGAGGACCGCAGATAACCCACCAAGGCGTCGAATGCCGCAAGATCCTTGTTCGAGGCAAAAACTCCCTCGAACTTGGCGAAAAGCGTTTGCGCACCGTGGTTGGTGAAAAAGCGGGTGGACATGAACTCTACGCAAACCTGAAGAAATCCCGGACCAATGGCAAGAACCACCTGCGAACACATCGAAATCGGCAGAATGCCGGGGTGTGGGCTGCGCTGCTACAAGCCCAGCGCGATTTCTTCGGCACCCACACCTACGAGCGCACTGACCAACCTCGCGGCCAATTCTTCCACACCGACTGGCCGGAGGTGATTGGTTAGGGCATGCCGTGGCGGCACTCGAACTCTTTGTAGGCGCGCTGGTGACAGCGCGGGGGGCGATACCCGGCGGCTCACGGGCATTCCATCACCCAAGACGCGTTCTCACGAACGCGCCTACGAACGCGCGGCCGCTCTCTCTTCGTAGGCGCGCTGGTGACAGCGCGGGGGGGCGATGTCCGCTTGCTCATGGACGTTCCATCAGCCCGGACGCATTCTTACGAATGCGCCTACGAGCGGTGGCGCGGCTCTTCACCCCCTCACTTTTTCACCTACTTACTTCTTCACCTATTTACTTCTCTTCCTCCTCCTCCTCCAGCGGATGTTCCTCTTCATGCCATTTCTTGGCGACCTTGCCGTCGAGCCAGGCGAAGTTCATCGGATAGACGTCGGGGTCAAACATGACATGATAGAAATGCCAGATCACGATGGCCAGGCAGGCGAGGATCGCCTCATAGTAATGGATGGTGACGGCCACATCGATGATCCAGCGCGGGAACCATTGGGTGACGTCGATCTTGAGCCAGATGGCCAGGCCGGTCACGCCCATCACCACGGTGCCCCACACCACCGCCCAGTATTCGATCTTTTCCGGATAGCCGAAGCGCCCGAACCGCGCCTTCGGCTTGCCCATGGCCAGATGGCCGATGTTGGTCATCACGTCGCGGACGTCCTGCCAGCGCGGCCACAAATCGCGCAACAACTTGCGGCCTGCGGCGGTGAAGGCGACGTAGTATATGTGATAGAGGCCGCCGCCGATGAGCACCAAGCCGGCGACGCGGTGGATCCAGCGGCGGATTTCCTCGCTGCCCATCAAATGCGCATACCAAGTGTTGGGAAACTTCAACGCAAAGCCGGTCACCGCCAGCAGAATAAAACTGGCCATCAACGTGAAATGTTGGAACCGCTGGTTGCGGTCCATGCGCACGACCATGGCACCATGTGCGCGCCGCCGCGCCGCCACCTTGCGCCACCACGCCAGGCCGTTGTGCGCGCCTAGCATAAGAACCGTCAACACGATCAGGACCACATAGATGTTGCGCACCCAGCGGCTCACCACCGCGCCGGTTTCGTTATCCTTGGCTTCGTTGGAATGAATCTTGCCGCCCACGAAGCTCTGCGTCGCCCCGGGGTGGCACTTGCCACAGGTTTCTAACAAATGCGCCGGGTGGATCGTCGAGTCCGGGTTGCGCGAGCGCAAAATCTTGTGATAGCCGTGGCAACTCGCGCAATTGGCTGCCAAGGTGGAGCCCCCGGCGGCGGCCAGCCCGTGGTAGCTCTCGAAGAAGGTCTTGACCCGGTCATCCGGCATCTTGAAGCGGCTGTTGATGCGCTCGCTGGCGTGGCACTTGCTGCACGTTTCCGCCGTGCGGAACGACGCCGACGGGTCTTTGAGGCCGACGATTTTGTGCTCCGCATGACAATCGATGCAGGTGGCCCCTTCGCCCTTGCTCAGCGCCTGGCCATGCACGCTGGCCGCCACATCCTCGGCCTCGGCGGCATGACACTCGCCGCAGGTTTTGCCCAGATTGGAGACATGGATCTTCGACTGCGGCGAAGTCCTTGAAAACACCTCGTGGTTACCGTGGCAATCCTTGCACGTCGCCGCCGTGTCGTTGCCCTTGTCCAAGGCGATGCCATGCACGCTCGCCCCGAAGCTCTTGGATTGCTTCTCATGACAGCCCGCGCAATCCACCGGCTTGGCCGCCTTGGCGTCATCCGGATGCTCCGCCGTGAGGTCCTTGTGACATTCGGCACATTGTGTCTTGCCATGCACCGAGGCCTTCAACTTTAGCTCGTCGGTAAACATCGAGACTTTTTTGCCACCGGGCAGGTCCTTGGTTAGATCCTTGTCAGCGTGGCATTCCAGGCATTTGTCGTTAGGAATGCGTTCCCCGGCGGCCCACAAAGGCGGGGCCAACATGGCAACGGCCGACAACAGCGGTAAGAGATGGCGTTTCATAAGGTTGGAAATCCTGCAAGGAAACGGACCTGCGCCGTGCGCCACTGGCATGCACGCGGTCGGCAATCCACCACAACCTTTGCTAAGGGCCGCAAGGAGCAATTCCGTGGCATGGATGATAGGAAGGCGGCCCACGCTGGCAAAGCCCAATGTGCCGTCCTCCTGCGCATCCCTTTGCAATCATTGCGCATCAGACGCTATTAAGGGTCCTGACCAATTTCCGATCTTGCCGCAGCAGTGCGAGTCCATAGGTTCCCGCTTTCTGCGGTAAGGGAAGTGCTGCTGCCATTGGCGCAGGACTATGTGCCGCCGGAATTAGCCACCACCCCCACAGCCCACGCCCCCTCTCATGCATACCCCGCGCAACATCATAACCAGCCTGCTCAGCCTCGTGTGGATCGTGGCTTGGCCCGCCGCAGCGCTGGCTGCTGAAGGCGAGACCGCCGCAGTGACCAAGGCCGCCAAGGAGATCATCCCCAATGACAAGTGTCTGGAATGCCACAGTGACAAGGATCTAACCAAGGATCTGCCCGGCGGCAAAACGCTCTCGCTGTTTGTGGATGAGAAAGTGCGGCAGACATCGGTTCACGGCAAGCTCAACTGTGCGGATTGTCATGGCGATCTCACCGCCGAGCATCCCGACGACACCAAGGCGGCCAAACCGGTGAATTGTGCCACTTGCCACAAAGAACAGGGCGATATTTACGCCACCAGCATTCACGGCATCAGCCGCTCGATGGGATCGTCCGGTGCCGCCGCCTGCAGCAGTTGCCACGGCACCCACGCCATGCTGTCGCCGAAAAACCCGAACTCCCCGACGTTCAAGCTCAACCTCTCACGGACCTGCGCCAAGTGCCATGACAATGCCGGCATCAATAAGGAATACCGCATGCGCTTCCCAAATGTGGCCGCCCATTATCAAGAGAGCATTCACGGCCGCGGCATGGAAAAAATGGGTTTGGTGGTGGCCCCTTCCTGCAATGATTGCCACGGTGTTCATGACATCAAGCGCAGCGTGGACCGCAGCTCGCCGGTCAACAAGGCCAACCTGGCCAAAACCTGCGGCAAATGCCACCTCGGGATCGAGGAAACCTATAACAAAAGCATTCATGGCCAGTTGTTAGCCAAGGGTGACTCCCGCGGGCCAGTCTGTAACGATTGCCACTCCGCGCATGAAATTGAAAATCCCAACACCGCCCACTTCAAACAAGCTAGCGACAATCGCTGCGGCAAGTGCCACGAGGAAAGCCTCAAGCATTACCGCGACACCTATCACGGCAAGGCGATGGCCTTGGGCCAGCCGAACGTCGCCAGCGATGTGGCGGCCTGTTTCGATTGTCATGGCGATCACAATATCCTGCCTGTTTCCAACCCGGCATCGCAGCTGTCCGCACAAAACATCCGCGCCACCTGCACCAAATGTCACCCCGGTGCCACCGTCGGCTTCACCGAATACGTGCCCCACGCCAATCCGCTGGATGGCAAAAAATATCCGGCGCTGCACCTCACCTTCTTGTTGATGACGGGGCTGCTGCTGTGCGTGTTTGCATTTTTCGGCGGCCACACCTTGCTGTGGCTGGCGCGCTCGGTGTGGCTTTACCGCCATGACTCGAAAGCCTATCGCGAGACGAAATTCGAGACCCAGGTCGATGACGAGTGGTTCACGCGCTTCACGCCCTTTGACCGCTTCCTGCACTTCCTGGTGGTGACCAGCTTTCTGTTGTTAGTGATCACGGGGATGCCGCTCAAGTTCTACTACACCGAATGGGCGAAAGCCTTGTTCGACATCATTGGCGGCGCTGAAACCGCCCGCGCGCTTCACCGCTTCGGTGCCTTGGTCACCTTCCTCTATTTTGTCCTGCACCTGATCGACCTCATCACGGCGGCGTGGCAAAACCGCAGCGCCCTGCGCCATCCGGAAACCGGCAAGTGGGAGCTGAGGCGTTTCTTCGGTGCCGTCTTTGGCGCGGATTCCATGGTCCCCTCCCTGCAGGATTGGCATGAATTTGTCGCCCATCAAAAATGGTTCTTCGGCAAGGGTCCCAAGCCGGATTTCGACCGCTGGACATATTGGGAGAAATTCGACTACTTCGCAGTGTTCTGGGGGATTTTTGCCATCGGCCTGTCCGGCATGGTGATGTGGTTCCCACAATTCTTCACCGCCTTCCTGCCCGGTTGGGTGATCAACATCGCGTTGATCGTCCACTCCGACGAAGCGTTGTTAGCCGCCGGCTTCATCTTCACGGTGCATTTCTTCAACACCCACTTCCGCTTGGAAAAATTCCCGATGGACAACGTGATCTTCTCTGGACGCATCTCCAAAACCGAAATGTTGCATGAACGCAAACGCTGGTATGACCGCTTGGTCGCCACTGGCAAGCTCGACCAATACCGGGTGCGCGACGAATGGGAACGCTGGAAAAAAATCGCCCGCCCGATTGGCTTTGTCTTCTTCGGCATCGGCCTGGTATTGCTCGTGCTCATCATCTACGCAATGGTCACGCGCTTGGCGCATTGAAGCGGACTCGCTCTTCGTAGGCGCGCTGGTGACAGCGCGGGGGGAAGATGGCCGGCTGCTCACGGACGCTCCATCAGCCAGCCGCGTTCTAACGAACGCGCCTACGCGCGGCGGCACTCTTCGTAGGCGCGCTGGTGACAGCGCGGGGGGAAGATGGCCGGCTGCTCACGGACGCTCCATCAGCCAGCCGCGTTCTAACGAACGCGCCTACGCGCGGCGGCACTCTTCGTAGGCGCGCTGGTGACAGCGCGGGGGGAAGATGGCCGGCTGCTCACGG